>JBEVLH010000038.1:0-17923 GCA_040509255.1 Hyphomicrobium sp.
TCAGTCTCGATGCTGATTTCCGCCTCGCCGTCCACGAATTCGAAGACCTCGCGCACGGCATCGATCGGAGCCTCGGACGATAGGCGAATGGTCCACGCGAGATAAGCGCCCGCTGGATCGATGTCATCGAGAGTTGGCACGGCATCGGCGTCGCAACTGACCTCGGCTTGGCCGAGCCGCGACAGTTCGCGGATGATCAGCGCCGCCTCGTTGGCGTTGGCGTATAGTTCGGATCTCGGTGCGAATCGGATGCGGTATTCGTGAGTCGGCGTGCCCACCGGTTCCGGCACAGTCTGCGGCATTTCGAAATCTATGATGGTGGGCTGGAAATCGATGACCTCTTCGACTTCCTCCTCCCCCGTGGCCGTCAGCGCTTTGACGTCTTCTGCCACACCGGCGTAGGTCGACTCGTCGATATCCCGGCCATCACGCGATGCCTCAACGAGATCGGCCAGGACGTCGGCCGCGCGCAGCATGGGTTTCATTACGTCCGCAGTCGGCGTCAGTTTTCCGCCGCGTACATGATCCAATGCCGTTTCGAACGCATGGGCGAATTGAACGAGAGCCGTCAGCTTGAATGCGCCCGCGCCGCCTTTGATAGAATGGACGGCGCGGAAGACGGCGTTGACCGTTTCCGAGTCAGCATTTCCTTCGTCCATCGCTAGCAGGCCGAGTTCCATTTCAGAGAGCTGCTCTTCGCACTCCTGAAAGAACGTCTGCCGTATGGCGGCCATCGTATCGACGGTCATTGCTATTCTCTTGGAGTCAGGCGGCGACGCGCCGGATTGCGGCAATTAATTTCGTGGGCTCGAATGGCTTTACAATCCAACCCGTCGCGCCGGCTTCTTTGGCGCGCATCTTCTTGGCTGAATCGCTTTCGGTGGTGAGCACCAGAATGGGAACGCCGCGGTAGCGGCTATCTTTACGGACTGCCTCAATGAGGCCGAAGCCGTCCATCTTCGGCATATTGATGTCCGTTACGATGACGTCAGGCATCGCCGTCTGAAGCACTTCCAGGCCATGAACGCCGTCTTCGGCTTGCAGCACGTTGTATCCCGCTTCCGCGAGCGCCATCCTCAACATGTCACGCATCGTTCGGGAATCGTCGACGGTCAATATCGTTTGGGTCATACGGAGACTCCCTCAATAGAAAGGCATTCGCGCGATAATCCGACGAGTGCGATCGTGTCGAGAAACTCGTCAGTCGCATTCGTTACGAGGTAGTCATGTCCGTCAGACCGCCACGTCCGAGCAGCAGCAATCAAGACCTGCACCGCCTGCATGCCGGTGCGGCGCACTTGGCCAGCGTCAACTATCAATGGGTTGCCACGGCGCGCGAGTAGCGCCTCCCGCAGACCAAATGCCGACGTCGTATCGAGCGACTCTGGCAAATGGAAAGCAGCGGAGGCAACGGCCACAGGCAGAACGTGCGTTGCATTCTTCGCGCCGCGAGATTTTGGCTTCGCAGCGGGACGCGTTCCCACCGTCTTCGGACCTCGGCGCGGCGCTACATTCCGAGCGGTCTTCTGGCCTTTTGCTTCTGCTTTCCTGCGAGCCATCAGAACTCCTCCCAGCCCGAGTCCGTGGTCGCGGAGCCGCGGCGATTGCCACCCGCGGCCGCGACTTTCTGGCCCGATCGCGCGCGCTGCGAACGGGGCGCCTGCTTTTGTTGTTCGCGGCGCGACCCAAGCTCGACCACCGATTCGTCTCCGGTGCTGAAGCGGCTAACGAGACGCACGAGTTCCTCAGTCTGCTGTGCAAGTGTCTGCGTGGCGGCGGTTGCTTCTTCCACCATGGCGGCGTTTTGTTGAGTAACCTGGTCCATCTCGTTGACAGCGGTATTGACCTGCTCAAGGCCATGCGCCTGTTCGTTGGCACTCGACGCGATGTCCGTGACAATCGAATTGATCTCCGCCACCTGCGAGACAATTCTCGCGAGCGCCGAGCCAGTTTCGCCAACCAGTTGGACCCCCTGCGCGACCTGGCCGGTGGACGCAGAAATCAACCCCTTAATCTCTTTGGCAGCCTCGGCGGAACGTTGCGCCAGGGCGCGAACTTCCGACGCGACCACCGCGAAACCTCGTCCCGCGTCTCCTGCACGCGCGGCTTCAACACCGGCGTTGAGAGCGAGCAGATTGGTCTGGAAGGCGATTTCGTCGATGACGCCTATGATTTGACTGATCTGCTTCGATGAGGTCTCGATGCCATTCATGGCGGCGATAGCCTTGCGAACCACCTCGCCACTTTTTTCCGCGTCCAGCTTTGCAACCGAGACTGTCTCGCGAGCATGAGTGGCGCCACGAGCGGTCTTATTGACAGTGTCCGTGATTTCTTTCACCGCGGCAGCCGTTTCTTCAAGGCTCGCAGCTTGGTTCTCGGTTCGCCGCGACAGATCGTCGGAGGCTTGCGAAATCTCCTCGGTCCCGACGCGGATGTTGTTTGCACCCTTCTTCACGAGCTCGATCGTGCTTTTGAGCTGCGAGGCGGCGGAGTTGAAATCAGCTTTCAGCTTTTCGAACTCTGGCGCGAAGTTGGCCGAGACAGTCGCGTCCAGGTTGCCGTCGGCTAGATCGGCGAGCGAACTACCCAGCGACTCGACAACGATGTTGATCTGCTTTTCCGCCTCGATTTTGCTCGCTTGCGCTCCCTCGAGTTGGCCCATCATCAAGTTCATCTGATTGATGATCGCTTCATATTCGTGGATGACGTTCTCGGTTATGCGGTGGGAGAAGTCACCCGAGGCGATGCGCTCAGCGGCGGCTGTGAAAGCATCCATGAAGCGTTCGTGCTCGCGCGCATAGTGTTCGCTCTGCTCCTGCTGCTGCTTGGCAGCCTCGACGGCGCCGTCGGTCATCGTTTTGTTTTCGACGAGGGCTTCCTTAAAGCGCGTGAGAGCTCCCGCCATCTGGCCGTTTTCATTGGTGTCGCTCGTATAGGGAATGGTAACGCTCAGATCCTTACGGCTGAGTTGGTCCATTACACGCACGAGATTGGAGAGCCGAAGGGAAATTCCCTTCGAGATCACGGCGACGAGGAAGATCGCAAGAGCCGTTGCTGCGATCAGCAAGCCGAGTGTCCATTCGAGCGAACTTCTGTCTGCCTCGACGCGTTTCTTGGTGATGTCCTTCACAACGTCGCCGACCTTGCCCGCCACAGTCGCGATCGACATGTTTGCGTCCGCAAGCAAGGAGTGAACTTCGGTTCCTATTGCTGAGCGGCGATAGTCAGACGCCTTAATTTTGGAAGCAATTTCTTCCAGCTTCGATATAAGGCGAACGTCCGAATCCCCTATCGCGCGCTTGACCTCCCCTGTCGGGTCGTCGCTCATCAATTTGCGAAGCGACTCGTTGAGGCCATTGGTCGACGCGCGCAATGTCGCGTAGTTCATTGCGATATTCGCCTGGCCATCGCCGGCGTCGGCGGAATCGATCGTCTCCTGAAGGTCCGTGGCCGCCCGCTTTACGGCGCCCAACTGCTGCACAAGCACGTCTTGAGCAAAGTAGGTCTCTTTGGAAGACGAGAACACGAGGCCAGATGCGTTTGCAATCTGGTCAAGCAACTCGATACCTTTGTGGACCTGCTCGGATGGTGTCTTGGCGTCGTCCAGCGCCGCGACAGCTTGCTCTAAGCCGAGGTCTCTCGTCTTCGACAACAGCGTGGTTGAGGCGTCGGGGTCGGAAACCCCGCGCGATATTTTGGTCCAAGTTGCGGCGGCCAAATTGGCGCCGTCGAGCTCTCGGTCCAGGCTCGCGATCTGATTGATCTTATTGTCCGCATAGAGGTAAAGCTGAACCAACGACGGAATCAGAAACACCGCTGCGATGAGCGTGAGTCTGCGCGGCATTGACCATTGACTATTGATATATCCTGTGACCATCGCTCTAGCCGTCCCTCGACTCTATTTATATTGATTGTGGATCGATGCTCCGCGCCACGCTGGTGAGGGCGCGAATGAATTGAATCAGCGAATTTCAAGATCTTCGGAGCTTTTTGGCCCGTCGTCGTTTCGCAGAAGCGATTTTGGCGATAGCAGCGCGGAGCGCCGGCGCGCAAAAACCAGAGACGAACTAACGGAGCTCATAGCATGTTCCTGCTTCGAAGAGCTTGGAACATGTCGGATCAAAAGCCGACACGACTGCGCGGCATCATGCCTATGATTGCGAAATCAAGCAGTCGTCCGCTAAAATTATCCGGTAAAACTATCGAATTCGTTTACGACAACGATTCAGTTCTCATTAAGAGACGAATTATTGATACGGCAATTCATTTACTTATCTAAATTCATCTATCGCGATAATAATATTTATTGCGTTATTTCATAGGCTCCCGCGGATTTCGCAGTGGGCGCCCCTACAAATGCGATCGCGCGATTATTTTTTGAGCCAAGATAGCCGGCGGGGCGGCTTTATATATTGCAAACCGACAAGGTTTGATTCGACGTGCGCCACCCGGCATCGAATTATGAGATCGTCGCTCGGAATTTCCAGAAAGAATTCGCCCTTTAACGTGTCCGGCTCGGGCACCTTCACCTTAGCGCCGCCCTCCGATAGGTCAAAGAGGGTTGTGGGTAGACGTCGGCCGTCATCGAATACGATGACGGCGGGTTTGAAGACCGTCCGCCTGCCGAATTTTCGCTGATCCTTCGATCGTTCTATTGCCAATTTACTCTCGATATTTCGATTCTAGAGAAGCTAGACGCTTGTCCTACCCTATCGCGAAAAGCACGCGCTATGGCTACCCAGCGTTGCAGTGGCAATGGGTGAGCTCTAAAGCACTAAAATGATTCGCGCCCTACCGCATGGTGCATTCCAGTCTGCACAGACCATTCGCGCGCCCTGTCGGGTCCCAAAAGCCGGCTAATATGGCTTTAATAAATTTAGGGGTAATTATCGAACTACATGCGCCTTAGTCGTGGTCGCGACGGGCGCCTGGGCCACGAGTCAACCTGCGCCAAGGCGGGCGCGGTTGACACGGTCGATAGCAGCCACCGGTCCGCTCGAGACCCTCGATCCCGGGTTTCGTTCTCTCTTTGGCCAGGATGTACGCGGGCGGAGCAATGCCGAGTTCAGAGGCTAGAAGTGCGATGGCTTTCGACCTTAAGGGTGTCGCCAAGGATCGCGCAGCCGGCAAGAAACGGCGCAAGAAAAATAACACCAAGACCTTCAGTGCCGCATCTTATGCGAAAACGGTGGCGTCAGCACTCGATCAGTTGGGCATCGTGTCGATCACGGACACCGAAGGCCGGATCGTGCACGTCAACGACGCGTTTCTTGGAATCAGCAAATACGCTCGGAAGTCGCTGATCGGGCAGAACCACTCTCTGCTGAATTCCGGCTTTCATCCGGAACAGTTCTGGAACCATGCTTACGAGGTCTTATCCAAAGGGCAGGTTTGGCGTTCGGCTGTGAAAAACCGGGCCAAGGACGGCTCGTTCTATTGGGTAGACGCGACCATTGTGCCTCTCAAGGGCCGTGGAAAAGCTATCAAAGGGTTCCTGTCGTTCCAGACCGACATCACGGCCGCGACAAGCCTGCAGACGGCGCTCCGCGATCGCGCGACACTGCTCGAAAGGATCATCGACGGCTTCCCGGGCGGAATTACGGTGTTTGACCGCGATTTTCGTCTCGTTCTCATCAACGAGAAGCAAAAGCGGTTGTTCGACTATCCTGAAGAACTTTTCGAAAACGGACTTCCGACCCTTGAGCAACTTTACCGGTTCAATGCGCAGCGGGGCGAATATGGGCTAACCGATGTGGAAGACGAGGTCCGCTCGCGGATGGAACGTGCGCGCGCCGGAGATGCCCAAATCTTCGAAAGGCGCCGACCCGACGGGACGTATCTTGAAATTCGCGGCGCGCCGCTGCCCGATGGGAGCTTCGTCACAGCTCATCTGGACATTACCGGGCGCACAGGTGATCAGGACGCAGTCGTCCGTCTTGGCAACCAGGACACGCTGACAGGACTTCCAAATAGATCACTGTTTGAAGACCGTATTCAACTGGGATTGGCGAATTCGAAAGGTGGGGCGGCGCTCGCCATTCATTGCCTCGATCTCGACCGGTTCAAGACGATCAACGATACACTCGGCCCTCACGTCGGCGACGCATTGCTCGTTGCCATCAGCGAGCGACTAAAAGGTCAACTGCGCGAATCGGACACGGTCGCGCGGATAGGCGGCGATGAATTCGCTGTCATCCAGATGGCTCCACAATCCATCGAAGAGATTGAGTCTCTCGCCAAGCGCATCATAGGTGCATTTTCCGAACCCTTCGTCCTCGGGACCAACACCGTCTCGATAGGCACCAGCATCGGGATCGCCGTTGGCCCCTCGGACGGCCTTACCGCTGAGCAGTTGATGGCGAACGCAGACATGGCCCTCTATCGCACCAAGTCGGTCGGGCGCGGGACATTTGGCTTTTTCGAACATTCGATGCACGAGCGCCTTCAAAAGCGCCATCAAATCATCATGGGCCTGCACGAAGCGATCGCGAACAGCAAGTTCGAGCTTCATTACCAGCCTATCGTCAACGTCAAGAGCCGCCGAATTGTGGGCTGCGAAGCCCTGATCCGATGGTCTCATCCGGTACGAGGACTCATTCCCGCGTCGGAGTTCATCCCAATCGCCGAAGAATGCGGATTGATCGGACAGATTGGTGAGTGGGTGCTAAAGCGCGCTTGCGCCGAGGCAAGCTTGTGGCCTGACGACATCTGGGTCGCGGTGAACGTTTCGCCCGCACAGTTTAGCGATAAGGAATTTGTCGAAAAGGTCACAAACGTTTCTAAGACTCTTCCTCTTTCCAGACTTATCCTGGAAATCACGGAAACGACTTTGATGAAGGATCAGGAGACCGCGGCTGTTACTCTAGAACATCTCCGCAAAATGGGAGTTCGTTTCTCGATCGACGATTTCGGCACGGGTTTCTCCTCGCTCAGCTACCTTCAGAGTTTTCCGTTCGACAAAATCAAGATCGACAGATCATTCGTCTCAGCGGTCGCGAACGTTAAACGTTCCGCGACGCTGCGTCGTTCGATTATTCAGCTTGGCTACAATCTCGGCGTCACGAGTGTTGCCGAAGGTGTCGAGACCGAACAACAACTCGATCAGCTGCGCGCGGAAGGCTGTATCGAGGCGCAGGGGTTTCTTTTTTCTCGCGCTGTTCCGGCTGCAAAGGTCCGCACGCTTTTCAACAATCCGCTTTGAGGATGGTTCGGCTAGCTCCCAATGTTGAAATCTCTTCGTAATTCATCGGACGCGCTGCGTCGGCATCCCGGACTCGCTGCTGTCTCCAAAGACGGCGAACACGGGAATGCGCTTTTCGAAGCGCTTGTCTGCGAGTTCCATTGGACAGCCTTGCAGGTGGGCGCAGTTACAAGCTGCATTAACGCAAGCGTGAGTCAAAATCGGTCCTGGATGATGAGGTCGTGCGGCAACCTCATCCCGGTCGAATCGCCGTCGATAAAGGCTGGTCTGCGCGCATGGCAGGAGATTGATCTTCCGCGGGAACTCGCAGCATCGATCAGTGGGATCTATCGGGATCTATCCGACGCAAAGAGACTGACCCTGCCGATCATCCTGGCTGCGGGCGCCTTCACAGCGCCGAAGATATCGGAGCCCAAGCTTCAGCAAATTGCGGCCCTTTGGAAGAAGCTATCTGAAGATTGCGAGTCAGCGGTGCAGGAGCTGGAACCGGAAGCTCGCTGGCGGCTCGGCGGGTTGTACACGGGAAATGCGCTACTGCTCGGTAAGTTCGTTCGAGACGCAATTTCCGGGTCCTACGATTGCGTCAATCAAATCGGCGAGGTTGCGATCCCAGTGCTACCGCAGCGCCGGAAGACGGCGCGTTACATTCTGCTGCAGCCTTGCAAAATCCGAGGCGCAGACGGAAGTTCGATCGCCCTCGCCCACGACATCTCAAGGAATGGTCTTGAACTGACGTGCGAGAGAAGCTTCAACGTGAAAGAGCGCGTGCGGGTCGAGCTCAGGAGCGGACGAAAATTCAGCGGAATCGTCGTTTGGACAAGACAGAAGCTCGTCAACATTCAGTTCGACGACGCGCTTGCCAGCGACGATCCGCTTTTCACCCGCTGATAGTTGGAAAAGCGATTACTCGTCGCCGATAACGCGGTTGCGGCCGGCCGCTTTGGCTTCGTACAATTTTGCATCGGCGCGATCTAACAGGTCGTCGCACTCCTCGCCGCGACGCAACTCCGCGATGCCGAACGACGCGGTGACTTTGCCGATCGGCTGTCCCGTTCGGTGATGCATCCACTTCTTGCACTCGAGCTCGCTGCGAATTTGTTCCCCAAGGTTCTTAGCGCCTGCGAGCCGCGTTTGCGGAAGGACAACGATAAATTCTTCGCCGCCGTAGCGAGCAGCGGTGTCCCTGCCTTTGATGTTTTTTGAGAGCAGCTCCGCAAATCTTCTTAGGATCTCGTCGCCGACGGCATGGCCGAACGTATCGTTGATGCGCTTGAAATGATCGACGTCCGCCATGATCACGCAGAGCGGTTCATTCTCGTCGGTGGCGGTTTGCACTTCCTTGGGAAGGTGCACCTCGAGCCAATGTCTATTCTTCAACGACGTCACGGCATCCAGCATTCCGAGGCGGTGGCTATCGCTGAGATTGATTCTGAGTTTCTCGATCTGCTGCTGCGACTGCAGCAGCTTGGTGTTTAGCTCGCCGACCTCCGCTTGGACCTTCTTGTTCTCGGCGACAAGGAGCTGGATAATCGTTTTTATTCGATCTGGCGATGTTTGGGCCAGCAGACTTTCGCTGGCCTTCGACAAGGATTCCGAATGTGATCCACTCAGATCAAGATGCTGCTTCAGGAGCCGCATCACCGAAAATACTTCTTCGTCGAGTTCTTGTCCGACTTTCTCCAGGCGCTCGGAAAGGCCCTCATCTCCCTCCCGTTGAGTTACGGTCTGGCTATCGAAATAACGCCAAGCTCCCAACGCGAAGCTTACACATGCCGCGGTAACGACGCCGAACAAGAGCGACAGTGCGAAAGGATGCGCGCCGAGCCGCACGAGGCGGCCGCGGGAATCCACCTCCGCAATCTGCCACGATATATCGGACCAGTTTGTAAAAGACGTCATATCGACGTCCGATCTCATGGCAATGCCCCAGACGACGAACGTAGTGCCGATCGCGGCGAGGCTCACCAGCATGATAACAGCGGACGAAGGCAGCTGCTTGAGTGCAAATGTGCTCATGATCGTGTCCGGCCCAGATGACGAAACCTTCCGCCAGAGGCGGACATGGGGAAAGGTGTAGTCTGCTAACTCTCGTCGGATATGTCGGCCGCTCCCAAGCAGAGCGGAAGCCGCGGCTTGAGATCCGAGCGTCATCCATGCGAACAGCGCACCGCATCCCGACCACGAGTCGCTAAATGGTGCAATGCGCTTTACGCCAATGTTGACAATTGAATGCGCAAATCGCGACACAACGAATTCGCCGACTTCGTTTTTCCCCGCGACCTGATTGTGAACGCTATTTAAATCCGGTTGCGATACGCGTGAACAACTGTTCCGTAAAGACTTTGAGAAGATTGCCACTATAGCTGCCGGTCAGCAAAAGGATGAAAAATCCGGCAATAATTTTTGGGACGAATGTCAGAGTCATTTCTTGAATTTGCGTGAGCGCCTGAACAAACGCGACGCCAACGCCGATGACCATTGCCGAAGCCACAACCGGGCCCGCAAGAACCATCGTCAGCCAAATGGCCTGCTGAACAAGCTGTAGTGCGTCGCCTTCGGTCATGATGAGGCCGGATATCCGATAGAAACACCAGCGGTAATAGGAACTTGTTTTCCGTTGGTCAGAATTGCGGTAGAGCCGGAGGAGTCGATGCGCACCGATTGAACGATCCCCTGTGTGCCGTCAGTTCCAACGATCGAGAGACCGATCATTGTACTTGCCTGAGATATATTCGAATTGACGAGCAACTGATCGAGCTTCGAGTTGGTGTTTATGCTTTGCTCGACGCTCGAGAATTGGGCGATCTGGGACATGAACTCGTTCGAGTCCGTCGGATTGAGCGGGTCCTGATTTTGAAGCTGCGCGAGCATGAGCTGCAGAAAGTCACTGTAATCGAGCGTCGGCGTCGCCTGTGCACTTGCTGAATCAACAGGATTGCTGGGGCTGCTACCGGCTGCTGGCACCGTGGTCATGCGACCTCCTTGCTGAGTTCCTGAGGAATTTTTTCCAAGATTTCCGTCGGCAGAAGCGCTCTGACTTTCTTCAGAGCATCGAACGGGCGATCGCTGTCTAATAGCGCTTCGATCTCTTTGAGGCTTTTCAAGATGTGAGCGTCGGTGATGCTCGCCAGAAGATTGGAAACCGACTCTCTCGCCATCATGCTCGCCTTCATATGCAGCGCAGGATCCATGAGCATCATTTGAATCATGAAATAGAGCTGTCTAAGAGGCGTTGTTGTTTCCTCAGGGGTCATCACGTGCTGCTCAAGAAGAAAGATAACGTCATTCATAAGTTCGATACTGACCTTCCGGTCGACACGAAGCACGCCGCCGTTGATGAAAATTCTTTCTCCGGCACGTAATGTTATTTTCAATCCCCCTGCCATCAGAGCCCTTCCGCAATAACGTTTGAAATATCGATGAGCGCCGCAAAATTTCTAGACTTGCCGTTGCTGATGGCATCGGCTTCCTTGAGCATCCAGATCCCAATTGAAATGAGCTTGGCCCTGACGTCGTCAGGCAATCCGTTTTCGGACTTCGCGAGATCTTCGAGAAAAAAGCTCCAGAGGCGATTGAGGAAAATGATGGCATCAACGGCCTCGCGCGATTGCGGGCCTGCCTTTTCCGCGGACCGCAAAAGCGCGATGGACCGCTCGATTGCCTCGCGCTCATTTTCGCGTTGCCGGCTGCCGGATTCGTTGAGCGTTTCTTCGTATGAGAACTTATACATTGTTTGCCTTCTCGAAATTCTCTTTCTGAATGCGCCGAACGCTAGGTGTTGATGTAATCGAGGATACTGAGATTGTTCAGCTGGTTCGTGAGCGAATACGCAGCCTGAAGCGCGGTCGAAATCTGGGAAAGCTGCGTGGTGACCGCGGCTGGATCGACCGTCTCCAAATTATTGATTGATTTGGTTAGGAAGCTAACCTGCGTGTCGATCTGATCGTTTGCGTCGGATATTCGTTGCTGCGTAACGCCCAGAGCGGATTGAACTTGAGTGAGCCCACCGGTGGCATTCGCGACGATACTCCTCGCCTGCGATATGATCACTTGCTGAGTTCCGTTGCTGAGGTTGCCGAAGCCAAGGCCCGAGATCATTGCGTATGCTTGTGCAAGCGAGCGAAAGTTGCTGTCGTTGGCCGTCACGGATGTGTTGATGATTCCGGATCGGGTGATCCTGCTGCTCACGGGCTTGTCGGATGCCGCAGACCAGGTGCTCGACCAGTTGGAGTCAGAGAACAGGTCGGCGAATTCGTTGTTTAGGAAGTCCTGCATATCCGACGGCGAAATGTTTGCCGCCGCTGGATCATTTGGACTTATGCCGAATTTCGTTTGGAACGCGGCTGTGACGGCCTGCTGGCCCGCGGATGGTGGCGTTCCGAAGAAGTCATCCATAGGCTTAACGTCGGAATTGATACCCGCGAAAAGATATTGTCCGTCAAGCGATGCGTTCAGTTGATCCTGCAGCGTCTGCATGCCGGCTTGCGCGGACTGGATCAAAGTGTCTTGCGACGTCGATGCGGTTTGCGCGGTTATGAGCGCCGATAGAAAACTCGAGGTGCTCTTCGAAACGGTATCGAGCGCAGACTGAGACGCGGTGAGCCGGTTAAGGACGAGATTGTTCGCATTCTGAATGGACGTGATCTGGTCCATGTCTTGGCGCATCGAAACCGTGACGCCGGTCGTTGCCCCCAGTGTTTTGCCAACATCCGCGTGTCGCCCGGAAGCAAGCTCTTTCTGCGCATCGACGAGCTGGGACTGCAGCTGCGCAATTGATCTGCGCGTGTCAGTAGAAAGCGACAAAGACGAAATGAATGACGATGAAATCATGAGCTTAGCTGAATGCCTGGAGGAGCGTTGTGATCATGTTGTCGACCGTACTTATGAGACGCGACGATGCCTGATAGGTTCGTTCCAGCGAGAGCAGGTTCGTCATCTCTTCATCGAGATTGACGCCCGTTGTCTGAGAAAGGGATGAAGAGGCGCGGTCGGCGATTGTCTGGCGCGACTCGGCCTCGTTGGCGGACGATTGACGTAAAGCTTCGAGCCAAGACACTGATGATTTGGCGTAATCTGTGATGGATCCAGATTGCTGGATCTGCGTCCCGGGATCGAACGCGCGCGTTGCGCCGATGTTTGAGATCAGCTGTTGAATGCGATCCGTGTAGGAAGCCGAGCCACTCGGATTGTAGGCGTAGGCAGGGTTTCCCGGGTTGGAAATTCCGCCGTCTCTGATGAGATTGGTGTTGCCGCCTTGAGTCGGATCAACACTCGGATTGATCTTGATCGAGCCGGCAAGGCCTGGCACCGCCGTACCGGTGGCCGGAATTGCCGGTCCGCCGCCGTACGTGAAAAGGCCCGCGGCGGCTGGCAGAGTCGGCGTTGCGGATTGATCGGTTTCTGCGAAGGCCTCGATCAGGCCTCTTGCGGTTTCGTCAAGTTGACTTTGATACGTTGGTGCGATCGTGTCTCGGATCTCCACAAGACCGGCGAGCTTTCCCGAACTTATGGACATGACGTGCGGCGTACCAGCGACCGGAACGCCGTCCGCGTAGATCGGCGCGCCGACGGAACTTGCTGATAAATTTGCCGACGGTTGAAACGTCACCTTGCGCGCCGTCTTATCGAACAGGGTGACGCCGCTGTCGGTGTAAATCGCCATATCACCGTTGTCGCGCGGAACAGTCCTGATGCCGATTTCGGTCGAAAGCTGCTTCAGCACAGTATCTCGCGCGTCGAGTGCGTCGGTTATGTCGACGCCACTTCCCGTGCCCGTAACGATTTGCTTGTTCAGGTCCTGGAACTGGGACAGCAGATCGTTGATGTTTGCAACTGACGTCGCGATATCGGCATCGGCCTGATTGCGGACATCCGTCACAGCCTGAGTTGCCGAATTCAAAGAGCTGACGAGTTCTTGAGCCGCCGTCACCACCGTAGCCGCCACCGCGGCGTTCTGGGGTGTCGCCGAATAGTCCTGCAGTGAGACGTTGAGCTTCGAAATCAGGGAGGCCGGTGAGGTGTCGGAGTCCGTGTCCCCGACGGTGTTCTGTAGCTTGTCGAGCGCCGAGTTGATGACCGACTGTGTCTGGCTGCTCGAGTTGGCGCCGAGATAAGTGTCGAGAAGAAGTTTATTAGCCGTCCGGCTGATCCCGGCAACGCTCAC
Source organism: Hyphomicrobium sp. (assembly GCA_040509255.1). Classification (GTDB taxonomy): domain Bacteria; phylum Pseudomonadota; class Alphaproteobacteria; order Rhizobiales; family Hyphomicrobiaceae; genus Hyphomicrobium_B. The sequence goes on from JBEVLH010000038.1 coordinate 13,365, forward strand.
GCCGCCGCCAGGTCCGCTGACGACGTTCGCGACTTTGCGAGTCGCGTTCGCATCGTTCACGCGCGCGATATTCTGCGAAATGATCGAGAGCTGCTCGGAAACCGTCGAGAGACTCGAACGCGCGTTGTTCGTACTCTGCGTAAGCGTCATCAGCGGGGCCTTTTATCGTCTAGCTTCCGCGTCACCGAACGAGATTTACGAGCACATCCAACAGTTCAGTGCCGGTCTGAAAGACTTTGGAATTTGCAGTGTAATTGCGCTGCGCCTGCACCATGGACGTCAGCTCTGAAGCAAGGTCGACGGTGCTGCTTTCGAGCGCGCCGGAGATGACAGCACCCATGCCACCGCTATTGGCGGTACCAAGTTGCAGATCGCCCGATTCCTTGTTCGTGGCGTAGACGTTGCCCGAAATAGCGGTCAGATTGTCGGGGCTCGCGACTTTTGCGAGCGGTACCTTGAATGCGTCGACGCGCGAGCCGTCCTTGTAGACGGCCGTCACGGTGCCATCCTTACTGATTTCAAGACGGTCCACTGCGGTTGGCGGACTGCCGTTCGCCGTTCCCTGCTGGGGCGTATAGACCGACGCTAGCTGCGTCATCTGGCTGATGTCGAGCGTAAGGCTCGCGCCATTTGGAATGGCGGCAGTGAGCGACTGCGGACTCGTCGAAGTCAATTTTCCGGTCGTGCCATCGAACGCGAGACTTGCCGTCGTCAGTTTCGAACCAGTTGCGTACGGAAAGCCTCCCGTGGAGGAAGCGCCCGCAGCATTATACACCGTGATTTCCCAAGTATTATTCGCAGTTTTGGCGGAATAGACGTCGAGCGTCACCTGGTGGCCGAGATTATCGTAAGTCACGATAGAGGTTTTGCCGCCGTAATCCGCGGTAGCTGCGTTTGCCGAAGGCAGGTTGGCTGGCGCGGTGATCGGCGCGTCAGACGGCAAAATCGCGGAGAAAACACCGCTGGTCGAAGGCGTCGCCTTCATGCCGAGGGAGCTACTGCTCACCAGCTGAAGGCCGGCGGCGCTATTGATCACGGAGCTCGAGCTGCCGTCGAGGAGATTGTAGCCGAGAAGTTTGAAGCCGGCGGCGTTCACGAGATCCCCGTTCGCGTCCGGCACAAAGTTTCCTGCACGCGTTAGAAAAGGCGTGCCGTCGGCGCTTTCAACCATGAAGAAGCCATTGCCACTCACGGCGAGATCGGTCGGCGACTTTGTGTAGGTGAAATCACCCTGCTGCGACACGGCACGGCGAGGGATCGTTGACACGGAGCCAGGCACGTATTCCGCGACGCTGCCTTCCGCGATGAGCGTCGCGAATTCGGTGGATGCCGCCTTATAACCTGAAGTGTTGATGTTTGCGATATTATCCGCGACCGTTCCCATACGGTCAGACTGGACAGACATGCCCGAGACGCTGGTAGTCATTACTCCGTAGAGACCCATCGACATTCTCCTCGTCGCGAATGATGCTCGGAGCAACGGTAGCATCCGGGCCTTGCGCGAGACTGGTTACGGGGTCCGCCGAAACCCGCGACGTGTCTTCATCGGAGAATTCTTTGAGACGGTAGCCTAGGAACCGCTGAGAATCGATTGGGTCGTATCCAAGCCGCTGCTTCAAACGCTTGCGCAACCGGCTTATGTGGCTTTCGATGACGTTCTCGTGAATCTCGTCATTAAAAATGCCGTATACCCGATTGAAAATCTGGGTTTTTGTTATTCGTGTATTTCGGCTAAGGACTAGGCATTCGAGGATCCGGCGCTCGCGACGCGGCAATGGCAACACATCGCCACTTACTATCGGATCGCGGCCGTCGAAGAAGATGCGGATTCCACCGATATCGACGCATTCGTCGATGATTTGCATGCGGCGGCGAATGGCACCGCTACGCGCCAATATTTCCCGTACGTGGAATGGTTTCGCCAGAACGTCGTCGAACCCTAAGGAAAACAGCTCAAGTGTCTCGCTGAGGGCACGCGCTTCGATCAGGCCGATCACGGGGGCTCTGCAGCGCGACCGGACTCGCGCTGAAATCTGCCGCCGGTTGTCAACGGCGCCGATAAGGAAGCCTTCAATTACGGAGACATCGGTATCATTAATCAGCTCGAACCATTCGAAGAACTCCGCCGGCTCAACTGTCGTTGCAGCTACGCCCTCGCGTTCGAAGCACGCAATGTATCCCGCCGCGACCGTCGAACGGTCGTCAAGCACCACGAACATGATATCCCCCAAGCCCCGCAAATCATTGGCATCCAACGAAATACAGTGATTCACGCGGCTTATTAACAACTATTTCATTATTGCCTGAGTTCGAAAAGACACGCCAAATCACACGCGCTCCGTTTGAGGTGCGGATACACTCGCGTCTAGCTCATGGCACTAATTGTGATGCGACTTCCGGCGTAATTCGGACGGTACCATTCCAGGTTTTGCGTCGGGTCAAATGCCTTTCGAGTTACTAAAAAGCTCGCACTTTATTTTATGCGATTTTCGCCCGATTCCGTAAGTGAAATGGCCTCTAATTAAATAGGAACCAAGCATAAGCGATATCCGTTTGTCGAACCAAACGCATATCTGTCAGAGTGCATTCGATGACTGCGAGCAAGCTAGGGACGTTTATCAAACGGTTTCGGCCTGAAGTTCTTGTAGCGGAAGGAGTGTCCTCCGACGACGAGCGGCGCGCCGACCTCCGCCAAGAGGCACGCCAGCATGTTGCGATTGAATTCCGAAACACGCGCCTGATTTGCGATCTCAGCGACCTTTCGGAGTTTGGTGCTAAAATCAGCGTTCTGGACGGCATGGTGCCCAACGTGGGTGACGGTGTAACGCTCACGCTTTTTGATGGCATGCGGATTGAGGGACGAGTGTCCTGGCTTAGAGAGAAACATATCGGGGTCGAGTTTATTTACCCGGTGACCGACATCGACGGGCGCTTGGATTTCGAAAACCTTGGCCGAGATTATTTTTCGAAAGCCGTTGCGCTTCAAAAGTCGACACGCAGGACGTGATCACGGACGATGGTCAGCGCACCGCAAGCTGAGGAGGATAATGTCTCCCTGCTAATCTTCAGTCGATATGTGCCATACCGATGCAATCGCGGCCTCCGCTCCCATCAAATTTCGAATTACTAATCGACGAATTATTAGCGCGGGACCACGGCCCTCCCGATGCACCAAAGCCTAACCGCTTTTCTATTGGTAGCCTGGAAGCCGCATGGTCCTTGACCGCGAACTCGCGGAAAAAAATCGATCAAAATGTTGCGCGTCGGCATCCCTATGACCGGGATGTAGACGCGGACAACGTGGCGCCGAGCCTGCTTGATCCTAATAAAATCTTAAGCGAGCTCGGGCTCGATGCCAATTCTTCGGAAGCGGATGTTCTTACGCTGCGGAGAGAATTTGCGCTGCGGAACCATCCGGATCGCGTTCGACCGGATCTCAGGGCGATCGCGACGGAGCGGATGATGATTGCCAATGATCTGATGGATCGATATGTCGCCCGCCTGCGGAACGGCAGCCGATAAACATTCACGCGATTACTTAAAATCCGAAATTGTTCCTTTGCGATATTCCCACCGATGTCGGTTATTCTCTCCTCGTTGCCGCAACGACGGCCGGAAGCACGAGGAATTTGAGATGGAAGAGGCTGGCGCCGACCTTCAGACATTGCACACGCGCATGGCCGCCATCGGTGCACAGCTCGATGCCGACTGGGCTGACGCGCTGCGAGCGCAGCTGCATCTCGATCGCGACACCGGGGAATGTGCCTATTGGCACGCCGGTTACCATCAGGCGCTATTGGACGTCCTTGATCTGGTTTCCGACCGACGCGCTATCTCCGACAGCGCGGACACATCCAGTCTGAGCCTTGCGGTCGGCTAGGGTGCAAGAAATTTCCGCGCGGAAGGAAATTGTGAAACATTTCGCATTCTTTTTCGAACGCTTGCCGCTGATCCGCGAAATGCTTGAACTTGAATTGCGTTGCGGTTCCAATATGAGCCCTGAGCTTTGACTTCAGGTCTTCGCCTGCGCTTCCGACGTAAGTAATCGAAAACCGCCCCAGTTGATCGGTGAAGCCCAGCGCATAGGCGCCCGGACACTGATCGACGAGTTCTTCGTCGATCGCATCCGCGGCAAGCGCGAAAGGCCCTCGCAATCCGGTCCCGGTTAGTTCCTGCTGCATCATCAAACTGGCCTAGATATAGACTGCATCGCTGGTCCTGCCGCCGGTAGGTTCTCCGGAGGCCGACTGCGGTCGTTCGTCCTTCTGGCGGCGCGAAGCCTGATCCGACGTCGAGCCGTCGCGGCGTTGCATCTGCCCGTCCTGCTGGCTGGTGAAGCCCGACCTTGCCTGATCGCCCTCACGGGCTGGCGATCCATTTGTCAGCCAACCACTTGAGTTCGAGGAACCGCTGGCCGATACGTCTGAGATCTTAAGGCTCGAGACATCGTAGCCAGCGTCTCGTAGACCATGCTCCAGCGACATGCGATCGTCATTCAGCAATTTGGCCGTCGATGCCTTCGAAGCTTCGGCTTCGATTGTCAGCGAATTGGATTTGAG
>JBEVLH010000039.1:0-3719 GCA_040509255.1 Hyphomicrobium sp.
TCGTGTCCGACGACCTCGAACGCCAAAATCGCGAATTACCCGCCGCTCCAACCGTCGGTCCTGCGTCGCGTGCCCAATCGGTCATTGCCGGGCTTTTGACCGAACCGCTGGCCCCCGGGCTTTATCTGGTCGCAACGCCGATCGGAAATCTCGGCGATATTACGCTCCGGGCGCTGTCGGTGCTGGCGCGCGCCGACGTCGTCTATTGCGAGGATACCCGTCATTCCGCGAAGCTTTTGCATCATTACGCCATTTCGACGCGAACCCGGCCATTTCACGATCACAACGAAGAGCGGGAAAGCGAACGGATTATTGGCGAACTGAAATCCGATAAGCGCGTCGCCATCATTTCGGATGCCGGCACGCCGCTGCTTTCGGATCCGGGATTCAAGCTCGTTCGAGCGGTGGCCGGCGAGGGAATCCCAGTCTTCGCCATTCCCGGCGCTTCCGCGCTTTTATCGGCGCTGACGGTCAGCGGGTTGCCGACGGATGCGTTCTTTTTTGCTGGCTTTCTACCGCCGAAGCAGGCCGCGCGGCGATCGCGGCTGTCGGAGCTTTCGCAAATCCCCGGCACGCTCGTCTTTTATGAAGCGCCTCACCGTGTCACCGAGACGATTTCAGATATGGCGCAATTGCTTGGGGGGCGGCGGGCGGCGATCGCGCGCGAATTGACTAAACTGCACGAGGATATCGTGCGTGGAAGCCTTGCCGAGCTTGTCGAGGCTACGGCAGGGGACGATCTCAAGGGCGAGGTTGCCATTGTGGTCGGGCCGGAGCAGGCTGTGCCGGTAAGCGATGACGTGCTTACCGCTCGTCTGGCGGATGCGCTGGAGGTCATGAGCCTCAAGGACGCCGCCAAGGCCCTCGCCGACGAACTCGGAGTTCCGAAGGCGCGGGTTTACGGGCTTGGATTGAAGGCGAGGGACGCGCGGCGATGAATTCCAATGTCAACGACGAGTTCCGGCAAAGCCTGGAACGGCGGCGCCGGCATCATCGTGGTGTCAGAGCAGAATCGATCGTCGCCGCGGTCTACATGGCAACCGGACATCGGATACTCGGGCGGCGCTTCAAAACCCCGGTCGGTGAGATCGATCTCATCGCATTTCGCAAGAACCGGGTAGCGTTCATCGAGGTCAAACGGCGTCAGACCACCGAAGACGCAGAAGACGCGATCACGCTGACGATGCGGCGGCGGGTGCGGCGGGCGGCGGATCTTTGGCTGGCGCGCAATCCCAAATACCAAAATCTCGAAGTGGGATTTGATCTGGTGTTCGTTTTGCCGTGGCGTTTCCCGATTATCATGCGAGATGCGCTTTAAAAAAAAAGGGCCCGCGAGAGGCGGGCCCAAAAGGCAGGGACGTGAAGTTCCGGGACTTGAAACTTGCAGGCGCGGACGTAAGAACTCTCCGCATCGCGATTTCATGCTTAAACGACCGATGCTGAACGCAGTTTGAACGAACGCCTCGACCTTCGTTCAGGCCTTCCCAAGCGCGAGATCGCGGGAATCCTTCGAAAGTCCAGGAAAACCTAGCCTTCGGCTGCCATGTTATGCGGCATCGCGCCCTGTTGGCGCACCATTGATGCCTTCGAGAGTGCATGTTAAGGACAGCCCGGCTTTGGAAGGGGGCGGCTGGTGGGTTCCGGCCCCGTGCGCTCTTTTTTTGTCAAAGGCCTTTCCTTGGAGCGGGCGCATTTTCGGGCCTTTTCGTGCCCCGCCCTCTATGCGCCCGAAGGCGCGAGGTGAGAGCGACGTGGCGAAGGACGATACAAGCGCTAATGCAGTGGCCGGACGATATGCGTCGGCCTTGTTTGAGCTGGCGAATGAGAGCTCGAACGTTGCGGGGGTCGAAGCCGACCTCGCAAATTTTCAATCCCTTTTGGATGAGAGCCCCGATCTTGTGCGCCTCGTCCGCAGCCCGGTGATCGCAGCCGACGATCAGAAGAGGGCTATCGCCGCCATCCTCGAGAAGGCCGGCATCGGCGGGCTCGCCGCCAATTTCGTGAAGCTCGTGGCAGCCAACCGCCGGCTGTTCGTCATTTCCGACATCATCAAGGCTTTCCGCTCGCTCGCCGCCAAGGCGCGGGGCGAAGTGACCGCGGAAGTGACGAGTGCCTTCGCGCTCAACGACCAACAGGTCGCGGCGCTGAAGGAGACGCTGAAAGCTTCCGTCGGCAAGGACGTGACGCTGCAATCGCGCGTCGATCCGACCATTCTTGGCGGTCTGATCGTCAAGGTCGGCAGCCGTATGATCGATTCGTCGCTCAAGACAAAGCTTCAAAGCATGAAAGCCGTGCTGAGCGGAGCCGGTGCCTAAGGCTCGCCGCTTGCGCTGACGCTTTTCGGCGGCCAGGCATCACGGTAAGACGCGTTAACAAATGGAATAAGGAGCCGTTCGAGGCTCCGATAATGGAAACGACCAGGGAAGAGATCTCAATGGAAATTCGGGCCGCAGAAATTTCTTCGATCCTCAAGGATCAGATCAAAAACTTTGGCAAGGAAGCCGAAGTTTCGGAAATCGGCCAGGTGCTATCGGTCGGCGACGGCATCGCCCGCGTCTACGGCCTCGACAATGTCCAGGCCGGCGAAATGGTCGAGTTCCCCGGCGGCATCCGCGGCATGGCGCTGAACCTCGAAGCCGACAACGTCGGCGTCGTTATTTTCGGCGACGACCGCACCATCAAGGAAGGCGACACCGTCAAGCGGACCGGCGCCATCGTCGAAGTCCCGGTCGGCATGGGCCTTCTCGGCCGCGTTGTCGATGGCCTCGGCAACCCGATCGACGGCAAGGGTCCGATCAAGTCGGACAAGAAGATGCGCGTCGACGTCAAGGCGCCGGGCATCCTGCCGCGCAAGTCGGTACACGAGCCGATGGCGACGGGCCTCAAGGCCATCGACTCGCTCATTCCGATCGGCCGCGGCCAGCGCGAACTCGTCATCGGCGACCGCCAGACCGGCAAAACCGCCGTCATTCTCGACACCTTCCTCAATCAGAAGCCACTCAACGCCGGCACGGACGAAGGCGCCAAGCTCTATTGCGTTTACGTCGCTGTCGGCCAGAAGCGCTCGACGGTCGCGCAGTTCGTCAAGGTTCTCGAAGAGCGCGGAGCGCTGGAATACTCGATCGTCGTCGCGGCCACCGCGTCCGATCCGGCGCCGATGCAGTACCTCGCTCCGTTCACGGGCTGCACGATGGGCGAATACTTCCGCGACAACGGCATGCATGCCGTGATCGCCTATGACGATCTTTCCAAGCAGGCCGTCGCTTACCGCCAGATGTCGCTTCTGCTCCGCCGCCCGCCGGGTCGCGAAGCCTATCCGGGCGACGTGTTCTACCTCCACTCCCGTTTGCTCGAACGCGCCGCCAAGCTCAACAAGGACCAGGGCTCGGGATCGCTGACCGCGCTGCCGGTCATCGAAACCCAGGCCAACGACGTGTCGGCCTACATTCCGACCAACGTGATCTCGATTACCGACGGCCAAATCTTCCTCGAAACCGACCTGTTCTTCCAGGGCATCCGTCCGGCGGTGAACGTTGGTCTGTCGGTGTCGCGCGTCGGATCGTCGGCGCAGACCAAGGCGATGAAGAAGGTCGCCGGCAAGATCAAGGGCGAGTTGGCGCAGTACCGCGAAATGGCGGCATTTGCGCAGTTCGGTTCCGACCTCGACGCCTCGACCCAGCGCCTGCTGGCGCGCGGCTCGCGCCTTACCGAGCTCCTGA
>JBEVLH010000040.1:0-4643 GCA_040509255.1 Hyphomicrobium sp.
ATCGCTTCGCCGCCTGCGCGATCACGGCGTTGGGAACGCAACGTCCGCCCTCGTCGACCGACTGGCCGGACGGGCAGGGGGCAGCACACGCAATCTCTTTGTGGCTTTGCACCAGCGCCAGCAGCACGTAGTCGGGTTTGTCGAAAGGCAGGACGGCGTTGGCGCGGTCCATGAAGGTCGCCATCGCGCGCCGGGTCGCCGCGTTCCACGTCCCGGTCAGTTCGCCCTGATAGCAGCCGACACGCTGAAGCTCTTGCTGGAGATCGCGGGCAAGCTGAAAGCGCGTCGCGGGATCCGCGGGCCGGGACGACCTGACCGGCGACACCATCGTCGCTCCCGACGACACGACCGTCGTCCATGCGCCGGGCTTCTGCGGTGAGAGAGAGGGAGCTTCGGTCTTTTCCCCTCCGTCGTCCGCGACCGCGCGAAATGAGACACTGGTCGGCGCGAACGTCGGAATCACCGGCTCGTCGCGATAGCTGCGATCGGGCGCCACGGAGATACGCGTGATCTCGGCGAGGTCTCGCGACATGTCGGTCGCTGGATTGAGATATTCGTATCCGACGAGCGCGGCCCCGGCAGCAATCAGAAGCAACGTACCCGGGCGCGGCATATCACGAACTCCACAACGCCACTCAATGTCGCGACGGCGACTGTCGGCCCGAGCGTCAGAGCCGAAATTCACGTTGGCCGCTCGCGGGATCACGCCGGCGACGACGCGACAAATCCGGCCTCCGCGAGCGCGGTACCAACGCCGCTAACCATGCCCGACCAGCTCCGCTTGGTAAACGGGGAAAAGGTGCCACTCACTGCGTCCCGCGCGACACGCTCGCGCCATATGCTCGCCACATCCGAAATTGGCCGCGTCACAATTGTGGCTTGCGCGAGGCTTTGGGCGCCGGTGCAAAAGCTCTTGATAACTGCCGGTTTTCAACCGGCTGCGGTCGCCTGTGGACAGTGTCACATGACCCGCGCGTCATGCTGAGCACGGAAATCTAGAATTCTGATTCCGCTATCAATTCGGATTAACATCCCTGCCCGACTCATGTACCGCTGAAAGAGAGGGGAGTTTAATTCCAGTAAGTTTTCCACCTCGCGTCGGCCATGAAGATAAAGTTTTCCCACCTTGATTTCTTGCGGCGAAATCGTGGCGGCGACTTCAGGACGATGACGAGTGTGTCGGCTCTGGTTTGCTTGATTGTGCGGTGTCTAGGTCACTCGTCTGCCGATGTCATGGGGATGCCATCGGAGCTCACGGACGAATGAACGGGCCACCAATCGCAATCTTGCAGCGTCTTGCGTTCCGGAGCTTGGTCGGCGGCACCCTCGGTCGCTCGGACCACAACGAAATGGCCGGTCTCGTATTCGCGTAGCCGATCGGTCCTCACAGGAGAGGGCACACTATGAGACACGTTTTAGGCGTGTTGGGGGTTCTGGCGGCTGGCGTACTACTCGCCGTATCCGCTGCCATGAACTGGCGTTTTGGCTTCAGTCTCGGAAGAACCGAGCTTGACGGCCAAATCTACGGAGCGGCTTCCGCCGCTGCCGACTGCATGAAAGCACTTGTACCGTTCTTCTTCTTTGCCGCAGTTCGAAACAGAATTTGGTCGCAAGCGGCGGCGTCCGCATTGGTCTGGACGGTCGTGACGGCCTACTCCATGACTTCCGCACTCGGTCACGCGGCGTTGAACCGCTTCGACTCGACCGGGCATCGTGCGCAGGAAGCTCAAGCTTATCAGGATCTGAGAGGCGAGCTGAAACGCGCCGAGGAGCAGTCTGGCTGGATTCCGCAGCATCGTCCGTATGAGGCGGTGCAGAGCGAGATCGAAGGCGCCAAGCTCCAGAAGGCCTGGAAGTGGTCGAACGGCTGTAAGGATGTCAACTCGAAGTCCGAGCGGACACTCTGCCAGCAGGTTGCCTCGCTTGAGTCTGAGCTCGCATCCGCGAGTTCTGCGAAAGAGGCCGACGCCCGCATCGCCCAGTTGAAGTCGAAAATCGATGCGACCGCAGGCACGCCTGCACTTTCCGAAGCCGATCCGCAGGCAAAGGTCTTGACCGAGCTTGTGAACGCGTTCTTCCCGAACGTGAAAATAGATAACGTGCAGATGGCGTTGACGCTGTTCGTCGCGCTGTTGCTCGAAATCGGATCTGGGTTCGGCATGTACGTCGCATTCAGTCAGTGGCGGCTTTATGATCGCCAGCCCATGCCCGTCTCGCCCAAGCTGGCGCGGATGGAAGCAAACACCGCTGCGGCAGCGGTGGCGGTTCCGGTGCTCACACCGGTTACCGTTCAGTCAAAGAAGCCGCGTTCAGGCGCCAACGACAACCGGTCGATCGAGATCCCTCTCGAAGCCCCCGTTGTTTCGGCGCGCGCAATCGAAGCTCAGCCCGCACCCGTGCATCAGGCCGAGACGAAGATTGCAGAGAGCCGGGTCGCGGCGCCAGTTCGGCGTCTTGCCCCGGAGACCAATACGGAGCGTTTCTACAAGGAGAACATCGAGGTCCGCGACGGATCAAGCGTAACGGCTACTGAACTCTATGAAGACTATTGCTCTTGGTGTGAATCTAAGAACAAGGAGCCTGCAGCACTTCCGAGCTTTGCACGTGAATTCGCCGAGCTTGGCGTGAAAAAGGAGAAGGTGGCCGGCCGAGTCCGGTATATTGGTATCGCACTCAAATCCGACATGGCACTCGAGGAGGCTACGAAATCGCCTCTCTTCGGCACGGTCGCAGCCTAGCGCTGCTTCCTAGAAACGAAAGGCCCGCTTCGGCGGGCCGTTTTGATTTTGGGGGCTCGCGCAAGTTTGACACCGGCATCCAGGGTCGGGCCCATTTGGCGATGGCGCGTGCAGAGTCGTTGTGAAACAGTCAGGCCGGGACGCCGCCCGTCGAGACGACGTCCGTCCTCCAACCCTTAGAGGTTTGCTATGGCCAAAGGCCAAACGCGTTCGAACCGAGAAATCCGCAAGCCGAAGAAAGCCGCCGCCGAGAAATCGCAGCCGGCCTCGAGTTCTGTTTCGGCAACCTTCGCCAAACCGCAGAAATCGGGTGGCAAGCGCTGAACTGCGAAATCGTTCTTTGCCATGAAGGCCCGCGATGTGCGGGCCTTTTTGTTTTGGGGATCGATCCGGTTACGCACAACCCGATTTGCGACCCCCATTGCCTTCTGTTTTGAAATTCGACTTGAAAGAACCCGAACTGTCGCGACTCATATCTCCAATGGTGGAATTGCACGGCTTCGAAATGAAAATCTAAATAAGGCTTTCGGCCGCTGTCGGATAACAGATGCACATTCATTCCCCCGAAATCACGGCGAGCGATGGCAATGTCACCCTCCGCGCCCGGGTAAAGCTCGATGGCGAACAGGGCCGCTTTCCCGACGAACTCTGCTTCACGGTCCCCCAGCGTTTCGAGCACTTGTTCACGCGGGGCGTTGAACCATTTGTCGTCGCCGCAAGCATGCTGGCCTCGACCCTCGATGAGGAAATTCGCGTCGATGGTCCGTTCTCGGAAAGGTTGAGCGTCGGCCTCGCGGAATACTGGAAAATCTTCGCCGCTTGGTCCCCGCAGAAATTCAAGCCAATACGTCTCGCCGCGCGCGAACTCGTCTCCGAGGTCCAACAACCCGGCCACGTCGCGGCGGCCTTTTCCGGCGGCGTCGATTCCTTCTTCACTCAGTTTGCGGGCAAGGATCGCCCGCCCGGCTTTCGGACGAAATACGCCTTCTTCGTTCACGGCTTCGATATTCCGCTCAACGACGATGAGATCTTTGAGCAGGCGGCGGTCAATTACGAGGCAATGCTGCTCGAACGCGGAGTTGAACTCGTCCGCGTAAAGACCAACGCCCGCGCCTTCATCCGCGATTGGGACCTCGGTCACGGCAGCGCTTTGTGTTCGGTCGGACTGGCGTTGTCGTCGGGGGTGAGCCGCTTCATCGTCCCGTCGTCGATGACCTACACGACGATGACGCCGTGGGGTTCAACTCCGATCGCCGATTCGCTTTTGTCGACGGATCAGACTCAGATGATCCACGACGGCGCGTCCTTTTCCCGCGCCGACAAGCTCAGCCTCATGAAGGATTGGGAGCCTTTGCAGGCGCACGTCCGAGTTTGCTATAAAAAGCCCGACGCGCTTCACAATTGCGGCAATTGCATCAAGTGCCGTCGCACGATGATAATGCTCGACGCGCTTGGCGTGTTGCGGAACTTCAAGACGTTCCCGCCGATCCGCACGCCGTACCACTATCTCACGTGCCGTTTCCAGTCGCCGCATGAGCGGCTGTGCGGACGTCAAACGATCGCCATCGCTGCCGTGAACGGCCGCAAGGACCTGGCGTGGATCGCACGGGTTGCGATGCTGGCCAGCAAGTTGCGAATGGCTACGAAATACCTGCGCAATCAAGTCCGGCCGCTCCGCCGGAAGCTCTCTGCGCACGACGCAACGTCGCGTGACTGGCGACCTCGCATCGGGGCGTTTCACGAGGCGCCGCCCGCTGAGATGCAAGCGCTGCCCGCCAGCGTCACCTCTTTGGATACGCTGTAAAGATATAATCCTTCGCCTGAACGATCGTGTGGCATTGGAACCCGCACTTGGCGTCGTGTTCTTGTGGCGGCTGGTCCGACGTGGTGGCGGGCGAGAAGCTG
>JBEVLH010000041.1:0-6487 GCA_040509255.1 Hyphomicrobium sp.
ACCGCGCCGCGCCTTTGGCGAAATCGGCCTCAGTGAGGTCCGACATCGGCGCCGTGTCGGCGAGCTTCGCCACGTGCGGGAAATGCCGTGCGATGCCCGGCTCGATGGCTTCGAGCTTCGACCAGGACTGCGCGTCTGCCACCAGTACCACGGTCGCGGTCAAGGGCACGAGATCGACCTTGATGCCGACGCCCGGCGCGTTGATCGGCGCGATCTCCTTGCTGCGGATAGCGGCGCTGAGGGCGAGCCACGCAGCAGGATCGGCAGCAAGACGCCACGCCTCGACGATGACGACACCCGATCCAGCCCGCATAAGGTGGCCCGGAAGCACGACCGGAGATCCAACGGCATCCCGGGAGATTTCACCAAGCAGATCGTTGGCCGATGTGCGCCGAGCCACGACGACCTTGCTCGGAACCGTCGGGTCGGACAAATGGACGTCGCCGGAATCGAGAAACACGACCGGCGCAAAAATCTCCGCTCCCGCATGCCGCGTCGCCGCAACCACGAAAGCGACCTCGACGGCATCGAGCGCTGCGGCTACCGACGCGCCGTCCTCATAAGCCCGTCGTATCGCCGCGAGCCCCGGACGCAGCGCCTGCAAGGCAGCCTGTCGAACGAGCGCGTCGTGCTTCTCGCTGGCTTCGAACTGCGCATCGGGGAGCGTCGCGACGATCGATTGCAATTCGTCTTCAAGCACCGTGATCTTGGCTTCGACGTTCCGCTTCAACGTTTCCGGCAATGCCCGGAAAACGTCGGAACGCACCACACGGCCTTCATGCATCGGCGCCAGCACGTAGCCGTCGAGCGATTTCACGACAGCAATGTTCTGGGCTTCCGCTCGCCGCCGCACCGGCTCGACCGCGCGTTCGCTGCGATAACGCATGTCCTCTTCGAGCAGATCAAGGCTGATGCGATGATCTTCGCTCTTGAGGTATCGACCGAACGCCGCGCACGCCTTGTCGATGGCAATCCGCACGTCGCGTCGGAAGCGTGGCCCTTCGCCCGGTGGCACCGCGAAGCCTTTCGCCCGCGACGGCGCATCCGGATCGACGATGAAGATCCAATCCGGGCCGGGCGCACGTTCGACCTCGATGCCGAGGGCTTCCGCTAGCTCGAGACGGCCGGTGCCAGGCTCGCCCATGATGAGGATGTGTTCGCCGCGCCCTGCCCGAAGTGCGGTGCGGATTTTTTCGATGGCGCGCTTCTGGCCGAAAAAGTGTGTCTGCTCGATCGGCTTGATCTGAGCGAGATCGCGCGTCGCCGCCTGATCTTTCTGCTCGCGGCGCTCTTCCGTCGGCGCAACGTCGGCGAGACGATCGGCGAGCCGGTTTGTCACCAGCGTGACGACATTCGTCGATGACGCTTCCGTCGTCACGATCGCGGGTACGGCCGGCGGCGTCTCGGATTTGGCTTGCTCGGTTTCTGCCTCGACGGGGACGGGCGCTTCGGCCTTCTTCTCCGATCTGTTGCGCCAGAAGACCATTCGCACGCTCTCCCCCTGGGACTTGCGATCTTTTTAAACGGCGCATTCGGGGCGACGGAGAGGCCGCCCCCGCTGCCTGCTTGTCTGCAACTGTCGCACGGTCATAATGGCGGTACCATGACCGACGCTTCCTCTTCCTCAATGAATCCTTTCGCACCTGTCCCGATCGTGGAAAAAGCCCGCGATTGCGAGCGCGCGCGCGCCATCCTTCGCGGCACCCAGCGCCTGCTCCGGTCGCTCGATTTCGAAAGCCTGAGCGAGGTGACGCTCGGCAACGGCCGACGCGCCGACGTCCTCGCCCTGCGCCGCAACGGCGAGATCTGGATTGTTGAGATCAAGTCGAGCATTGCGGATTTCCGGGCCGACCAGAAGTGGCCCGAGTATCGCGAGTACTGCGACGCCCTCGCGTTCGCCGTTGCTCCCGATTTCCCGTCCGAGATCCTGCCTGCCGAAACCGGACTGATCCTCGCCGACGCCTACGCCGGCGAATTGGTGCGCCCGCCGCCCACGCATCCGCTATCCGCCGCGCGGCGCAAAGCCCTGACGCTCGCCATCGCGCGCACGGCAGCCATGCGGCTGCACGCCCAGATCGATCCGGGATTTGTCATCGAATGAGCGTGTCGGAATATCGATCGCTTACTTCGGCGCGCGCTTTGCGAGAATCCGCTGCAGCGTCCGGCGATGCATGTTGAGCCGCCGCGCCGTCTCGGACACATTGCGATTGCAGAGTTCGTAGACGCGCTGAATATGTTCCCAGCGCACACGATCGGCCGACATCGGATTTTCCGGCGGGGGCGCCTTTGCGTCTGTCGGCGCCAGCAGCGCATCCGTCACGTCGTCGGCGTCGGCGGGCTTCGCGAGATAATCGACCGCGCCGAGTTTCACGGCCGAAACGGCCGTCGCGATGTTGCCGTAGCCTGTCAGCACGATAGCGCGCGAGTCGGGACGCGCCTTGGCAAGCTCGGCGATGACGTCGAGGCCGGATCCGTCTTCAAGACGCATGTCGACCACCGCGAACGCCGGTGCCTTCTCACGGATGAGATCGACGCCCTCCGCTACCGAATGCCCAAAGCGAACCTCGAAGCCCCGAAGCTCCATGGCGCGCGCCAGACGCTGCAGGAACGACCGGTCGTCATCGATGATGACCAGCGAACGATCAGCCGGCAATTCATCCTGCTTGAAAGACAGGTCTTCGGTAACCAAAGTAGCCTCCCGGATCACGGTTTATCCGTCTCTTTTTTCATGACAGGCCATAATCTAGTGCGGCCTAACGGGCCGCAACCCCTTAAGCAAGGAAAAAGCAACCGGGAAGGTTACCGCCGGGCCTAAAAAACGTTAGACTTTCGCTGCAAATCGCCAGCCTAAGCCACGTTGAGCGGCATACCACGGCGTCCCGGCCAGTTGAAAGCCCCAGGTGGCAGCTCGAACGCCGTTCTCGGCCAGGATATCTGGACGTTGGCGCCATGACGCGGCGGCGTGAGGTTGGAGAACGAAACCGTCGCTCCCGATCGCTCCAGCAATGTCTTCGCGATGAAGAGTCCGAGCCCGAGCCCGGAGTGACCTTGGTCGCCCTTGTCTTCGTAGCGCCGCGACGTGACGTAAGGCTCGCCGATGCTGTCCATCATTTCCGGCGCAAACCCCGGACCGTCGTCGGTGATGGTAAAGAACACATGCGACCCGTTCCACCGGGCGCTGAGTTGCACTTCCGACTGCGCGAAGCTGACGGCATTCTCGATCAGATTTCCCAGGCCGTAGATCACGCCCGGCCGCCGGTGCGCCACCGGCTCGATCCGGACTTCGTCGTCGAGACCGGGAAGCGGACTTGCGGAGATGATGATACGCTTGCCCGCCGCGCGGTGCACGATAGATGCCTCTTCCAAGAGCTCGACGACGGTCAGGCTCGCGTGCATAGGATCCTGCTCGTCGGGCTTGCGTGTCAGCTTCTGCAGGATCTCGCGGCATCGTCGGGCCTGGCTGTGCAGCAGCTGGAGATCTTCGCGATACCGGCTGTCGTTGCCGAGCTCGTATTCGAGCTCCTTCGCAACGAGCACGATGGTCGAAAGCGGCGTACCGAGTTCGTGGGCGGCAGCGGCCGCAAGGCCGTCGAGCGCGTGCAGCCTTTGCTCGCTCGCCAGCACCATATCCGTTGCAGCCAACGCCGCCGACATCTGGCGCGATTCCTTGTTCAGCCGCCACGTGAAGAAAGCCATGAATCCCATGGTTGCGATGAGTGCAATCAGCGCCCCGATCTTATAATCGCGTGGCAACTCGAACCGCATCCCCGCATACCACGGCAGCGGGTGATGATGACTGATAAGAAGCGTCCCGGCGACGATCACGAGGCCACCGAGAAACAGCGTGTAGCGCGGCGGCAGCGTCGCCGATGCCACCGTGATCGGCGCAACCAGAAGCACCGCGAACGGATTTTGAATTCCGCCGGTGAGATAAAGGAGGCCCGCGAGCTGAAGCAGGTCGTATATCACGAGCGCGAACGCGAACCGCGTGGTCAGACGGTGGCGCGAGGGATACCGGATCGAAAGAAACACATTGAGCCACGCCGACATTGCGATCAGAACGAGGCAGCTTCCGATGTTGAGCGGAAACCCGTACAGCAATGTCACTGCCGCGATCGCAGCAAGTTGGCCCAACACGGCGGTCCAGCGCAGGCGAACGCTCGTCAATAGCCGAAGCTGGCTTTCGCGTTCGTTGACGATCCCCTTCAGCAGCGGGGCTGCAGGCTGGCTATCCAGTAAGGTGCTCATGGCCAAGACAATCCAAATTCAAACATCGTGACGTGAAGTCGCATGATCGTCACGCTCGCGCGGCTTGCGATATTACCTGTCCACCGAAAGCATGTTTAGGATTGCGAGAACAACCGCCGTGCCCCATGTCAGTGTCACTTCGGCTGCCGAACTCCGCTCACGCGTGGTGGACGATCAGCGCGATGCCTGCGGCAGGCAGCACGATCCTCTCGCCTCCATTGTATTTGATCGATGAAGCGTAACCTTGATGCCCATCACCGCGATAATGAGCGACAGAGTCCCGGCATACAAGGCGATCATCGCAGCATGCCTGTCGATTTTCCGCTTGAGGTTTACGCCCGCCGCTCACCGTCGTTAACTGCCAAGGTTCGATCGGCCACTATCATCTTTAGACACTGCGAGTCGGAGACAGCAAGGTAATGAACCGCACGATGATCGCCCTGGCCTTTGCCGGCCTTCTGACCGGCACGGCGCTCGGCTTCCTGGCCCTGCGATCCGGCGAGCCGGTTGAAGGCCAGTCCACCGTTTCGGGCAAACCCTCGGTCGGCGGCCCGTTCAGTCTTGTCGATCAAACCGGAAAGCGCGTCACCGACAAGGACTATCGCGGCCGTTACATGCTTGTGTTCTTCGGCTACACGAACTGTCCGGATGTCTGTCCCGCCGGCCTGCAAGTCATGTCGGCGGCGCTCGACAAGCTCGGCAAGCGCGCCGACGAGATCGTGCCGATTTTCATTACGCTCGATCCGACTGAGGACACGACGGAGAAAATCGCGGCATACGTCAAGGCGTTCAATCCGCGTCTTGTCGGCCTCACCGGAAGCGAAAGCGAAATCGCCGCGACCGCTAAGGCCTATCGCGTCTATTATCAGAAGGTTCGGGACGACAAGGATCCCAAGCGCTACACCATCGATCATTCCGCTATCTTTTATCTCATGGGAAAAGACGGGACGTTGGTCGCGCCGGTCCCGCACACGAATGACGTCGATCAACTGGCGCTGGCGTTGGACAAAGCGCTTTCCTGAGACACATCGCGGCGATTCGTTCCTGAGACCGCTAGGCCACACATTCACATGCTGGATCATGCTACCGTCATTGCAACTGGAGCGACGACGAGAACCTTGATAGGTCATTTTCGTGCTGTATTGATCCATCACACACGATCGGCACTTCGTTGCATCACTTGGATGCGCGTCGGCTTCAGGGGGCAGAGCGCATGACGACCATGACCGGACGACGGGCGATAGACTTGAGTTCCAAATCGCGACCCGTTCGCCTCGAAGACATTGGCGCGCAGTTGGAAGTGCGCCGGCATCCTGGTGCGCGCCGCTTGACTCTGCGCGTCAGCCGCACGCGCCGCGCCGTCATCGTCACGCTTCCGCTCCAGTGCGATCTCGACGAAGCTGGCAGCTTTCTCAATCGCCACATCGACTGGGTGCGCGCCCGCCTCGATAGCCTGCCGAACCATGTCCCCTTCGAACATGCCTCCGCCATGCCGCTGCGCGGCGTGCCGCATATAATCAACTTCACCGGCGCCGCTCGCACGCGCCTCGTCACCATCGATAAGCGCGCTCCGCTTCCCTCGATCCTCGTTCCCGGCGACAAGGATCTTGCGCCGAACCGCCTGACGCGTT
This sequence comes from Hyphomicrobium sp., assembly GCA_040509255.1. Taxonomy (GTDB): domain Bacteria; phylum Pseudomonadota; class Alphaproteobacteria; order Rhizobiales; family Hyphomicrobiaceae; genus Hyphomicrobium_B. The sequence continues at coordinate 5,880 of JBEVLH010000041.1, forward strand.
GGCTGTCGGATGAAGCCAAGCGAGATCTCGTCGCGGCCGTCGAAAGACATGCCCGGCCGCTTTCGCTTCAGGTCAAGCGCATCGGGGTTCGCGATCAAACCAGCCGCTGGGGTTCATGCTCGACCACCGGCGCACTGTCGTTCTCGTGGCGTCTGGTCCTCGCACCGTCCTTCGTGCTCGACTACGTCGCCGCCCATGAAGTTGCTCATCTCGTCGAAATGAACCACGGCCCGCGCTTCTGGGCCCTCGTCAAGAAGATCTGCCCTGAGTTCGAAAGCGCCAAGCAGTGGCTGCAGGTGCTCGGACCCGATCTTCATCGCTACGGCCCGGCGCACGGCCGCGGCCACTAGCAATCACCACCAGCTGCTGGACGGAACTCCGCCGCTTTGAGCGGTCGATGCTTCAGGCATTGTCGCGCGTTCGGCAGCTTTGCCGTCGAGCGGCGTCGTCTCCAGCGCCTTTTCGATGAAATCCGATCCGATGCCGCTGGCGGGATGCGACGCGGGCGGGGAACTGGCCGAAACCGCCGAATAACGTCGCTCGCTGGCATCGGGCGTGCGCTGCGACGCAAGCATATCCTTCGCTTCGACAACGCGCGGCAGGTGGGA
>JBEVLH010000042.1:0-3138 GCA_040509255.1 Hyphomicrobium sp.
GCGCCATTTTCACGATCGGCGGCCGCTGGCGGTGCAAGCTGCGCGGCGATCACGTCGAATCGCGACTGCTTCAGGTGATGAAACTCTTCACCGGCATGGTGTCTTTCAACGCGCAGGCGCGACGCCATGTGAAAGGCCTCGCGCGAGACATCAAAGACGGCCGCATCAAGCCGGATATTCAGCGGCAGGAAGCGGATCTTTACATGAACCCGCGCCGCATCCGCTGAACTCCGCTTCGGCTTAGCGCGGGGGTGCGTTCTGCGCCGTCCGTCCTGACGATGTTATGCGCCATATCGCGTTGCCGACATCGTCGGCCACAAGCAGCGCGCCGTCATTACCGATCGCGACACCCACCGGCCGGCCACGTGCATCGCCGTCGGAATTCAGGAAGCCGGTCACGACATCTTCGGGCACGCCCGATGGCTTGCCATTGGCGAACGGAATGAAGATCACTTTGTAGCCGCTCGGCGCGCTGCGGTTCCACGAGCCGTGCTGGCCAATGAACGCTCCATGAGCGAACCGCGCCGGCAACGATTTGTCGGATGAGAACGTCAGGCCAAGCGACGCGGTATGCGCGCCGACAGCATAATCGGGAACGATCGCCTTCCCGACGAGATCCGGCCGTTCCGACGTCACGCGCGGGTCGAGATGCTGGCCGTAATAGCTGTAAGGCCAGCCGTAAAATCCGCCGTCGCGCACCGACGTCAGATAATCCGGAACGAGATCGTCGCCAAGCTCATCCCGCTCGTTGACGACTGTCCATAAGGCTTTCGTGTCCGGCTCCCATGCCAGGCCGTTCGGATTTCGGATGCCCGTTGCAAACGTCCGCGTCGCGCCGGTCTTCGGATCAACTTCGAGAATGCGCGCGCGATCTTCTTCCTTGTCGAGGCCGTTTTCGCCGGCATTGCTGTTCGATCCGACGGTCACGTAAAGCTTATTGCCGTCAGCGCTCGCGATGACGTTCTTCGTCCAATGGTGATTGAGCGGACCGCCTGGCAGGTCAGCGACCTTCACGGCAGGCGACGTGATCTTGGTATCGCCGGGGTGATAATCGAACTTCACGAGCGAGTCGGTGTTGGCGACGTAAAAGGTGTTCCCCACCAGCGCCATTCCGAATGGCGAATTGAGACCGTCAAGAAAGACCGAGCGCGTCTCAACCGAGCCGTCAGGCTTCAAGCCGCGCAACAAGGTGATCCGGTTCGGAGTCTTGACCTTCGCGCCGGCATATTTCTGAAACAGGCCCTGCACCCAGCCCTTGATGCCTTTGCCGTCGTTTGGCCGGTCCGGACCATTCGTCTCGGCGACGAGCACGTCGCCATTCGGCAGCACGTAAAGCCAGCGCGGATGATCGAGCCCTGACGCATATGCAGTGACAGTGAGATCCGGCGGCGTCGAAGGTTTTTCATTGCCCGACCAGCGCGCGACCGGCGCCACCTTGATCGTCGGCAACACGTTGGATTGCGGCGCCGGCAACTCGGGATTGGGACCGAAGCCTGGCTGCTGTTTCGCATCGTCTGCCGAAACCGCGATAGCCCAGATCGTGAAGACGGCAGTCACGCCGACGATGGAAAGAATAGAGCGCAAAATCATGGAAGCCTCCGCGCCGGCCGCTACCACTGTGGCCGGACGACGAAGCTACGCTCTGATTAGGCGAAAGTTCCTCTTTCGCGGCTGCCGATCAGTAAATCTGCGGCACGTACATATCGTCAGGTACGGGCGTGCGGTGATATTCGGGGTTGTGGACGCGCGCCGGCAGTACGATGGGCGCGCGTGGCACCTCCTGATACGGCAATTGCGTCAGCAGATGTGAGATGCAGTTGAGCCGGGCTCGCTTCTTATCGTCGGCATGGACGACCCACCACGGCGCCTCCGGAATGTGCGTGCGCTCGAGCATCGCTTCCTTTGCCTTCGTATAAGCTTCCCACCGCCTGCGCGATTCCAGATCCATCGGCGACAGCTTCCACTGCTTGATTGGATCATGGATGCGCATCTGGAATCGCAGATGCTGCTCGTCGTCCGAGATCGAGAACCAGTATTTGATCAGCTTGATGCCCGAACGCGCGAGCATCTTTTCAAATTCCGGAACGGTGCGGAAAAACTCTTCGACGTCGTTCTCGGTGCAGAAGCCCATCACCCGCTCGACGCCGGCGCGATTGTACCAGGAGCGGTCGAAGAGGACGATTTCGCCGCCCGCCGGCAGGTGCGGAACGTAGCGCTGGAAATACCATTGCGACCGCTCGCGTTCACTCGGCGCCGATAATGCAACGACGCGAACGACACGCGGGTTGAGCCGCTGGGTAATGCGTTTGATGACGCCGCCCTTGCCCGCCGCGTCGCGGCCTTCGAACACGACGACCACCTTCGACCGTGTATTGACGACCCAGTCCTGCAGCTTGATGAGCTCGTGCTGCAGGCGAAACAGCTCCTTGAAATAGAACTGCCGGTCGAGGAGGCCCGCGTCCTTATCGCGATCTTCGCCATCGAGGAGGCGGGCGAGACGGCCGTCGTCCATCTCCATCTCCAACTCTTCATCGAAGCTGTCGGCGATCTCGGCTTCGATACGGGCCGCCGTGGCGCGGTCGTTCTTCTCGTGCTCGTCCATCATCGCTCGATAACCTCTTGAACGTCTCGCGCTTTAACTCTCCGGCCGATAAACACCCGCGCGATATGACATCGCTGTGACAGGGTTAGCCATTGGTGAGGCTATGGAATGCCGCCCCGACCGCCGAACCTACACCGGCGGTGGATTGCGCTCGGCGAAGCCAGACTGATGCCAATAGGGGTAAGCCTTCGGCGTTTCGCTTACGGCGTCGAGCTTGCGGATCTGCTCGGGCGTCAAGCTCCAGCCGATAGCGCCTAGATTGTCCTTTAGTTGCGTTTCGTTGCGCGCCCCGATGATGACGCTCGAAACCGTCGGCCGGTGAAGCAGCCAGTTGAGTGCGATCTGCGGGATCGATTTTCCCGTTTCCTTCGCGATTTCATCGAGCGCATCGACGACGCTGTAGACGTATTCATCGCTGACCGGCGGTCCCATGTCCGCGGTCTTGTGCAGGCGGCTGACTTCCGGCAACGGCTTGCCGCGCCGGATCTTGCCCGTCAGACGGCCCCAGCCAAGCGGGCTCCAGACCAACGCCCCGA
>JBEVLH010000043.1:0-2515 GCA_040509255.1 Hyphomicrobium sp.
GCCGTCAGCGATTTTGCCCCGGGACCCACAGGATGTCGCCCTTGCCTCGACCGTTGACGTAACGGCTGGCGACGAAGAGGAAATCGGACAGCCGGTTGATATACTTCAGGGCCGGCGCGCTGACGGGTTCGCCGGGGATATTCGCCAGTTCGACCATCTTGCGCTCGGCCCGGCGCGAAACCGTCCGCGCGACGTGAAGGGCTGCGCCGACGGGCGTACCGCCGGGAAGGATAAACGAGCGCAGCGGTTCGAGCACGGTATTCATCTGGTCGATTTCGGCTTCGAGCCGGGTCACCTGGCTATCGGCGATGCGCAGCGGCTCGTAGGGGAGCTTCTCGCCTTTGTCGGGGACGCAGAGATCCGCACCCAAATCGAAGAGGTCGTTCTGGATGCGCAGAAGCATCGCATCGACCTCGGCGTCCGGCTGAGCAAGGAGGTGGGTGCGCGCGACGCCGACGGCCGCGTTGGTCTCGTCGACGGTGCCATAGGCCGCGATTCTAGGGGACGTCTTGGGGACGCGCTCGCCGGTGCCGAGTGCGGTCGTGCCGGCGTCGCCGGTCTTGGTGTAAATGCGATTGAGGACGACCATCGATCTCAAAAACCCGGTTTATCTCAGTTGGTCCATATTAAGAGCGCTATGCGGGAGATTTGTCACGCTACAGCTGCTTAATGGGTCGGCGGCCCTTGGTGGGTCACAAAGACGTAGGCAAGAATAATCAGGATTGCCACAAACTGAAGCCCGACGCGCCAGCGCATGAGTTTTTGGCTCAGGTTGGGGCTTGAGCCTCTCATCATGTTCCAAAGCCCCAATAAAAGAACGATGAGAACGGCAAAAACCGCAACCGTCGTCGCGTGATAAAGGAATGTTTGCATCCGCGTGTCCAAGGTCGAATTAAGGGGGTTTGCTTAGGCCTTCCAGGGCGGAGGGGCAATCGCCGCGTACCCCGAACCGGTGGTTTGATGGGCGCAACGACCGTCTGTTTGCAAAGCATTACGCATTTGAAATTTGCTCTCCGCTGGAAATGCCTTAATTTTTTGCCCGCATCTTACGCACATCCGGTTTCAAGACGGGCGCGGCCCGTTCTGTCCCGTCCTATGCATCCTTCAGCCTGAGGCCCCGTGTCAAAGAACCCATCGGCGTCGCGCACTTCACGGCCTCGCATCGGCGAAGTGGGCATCGCCGGGGTGCTCGCGCTGTCGTTCGCGCTGATGCCGTCGCCGCTTCTTGCCGAAGATGCGCAGCCGTCCGATCCGGAAACGGCGAAACGCATCCTGCAAGAGAAGAAGCACGAGCTTGATATCAACGCGGCCAAAGAGCTGACGATCCAATCGGACGTCGCGCAGATCGACGCCGAACGCGAGCGGTTGAACAGCCGCCTGATCGACACCGCCGGGCTTATCCAGCGAAGCGAAGGCCAGATGACCTCTATCGAGGGCCGCTTGTCGGAACTCGAAGAGCAGGAGCGCGTCGTGCGCGGATCGCTGGCGCAGCGCCACGGCGAGATCGCGGCGCTGCTCAGCGCCTTGCAGCGCATGGGGCGCAATCCGCCGCCCGTTCTCGTCACCCGGCGAGAAGACGCGCTGAAGATGGTTCGAAGCGCCATGCTGCTGGCGTCGGCGTTTCCCGATCTTCGCGATCAGGCGTTAAGCCTCGGAACCCAGCTTGCCGACTTGCAACGCGTCATGGGCGACATTCGCACCGAAGGCGCTAGATTGCAGGCAGAGACCGACCGCCTCAAAGAAGCGCGCACGCGGCTCGCAAGCCTGATGGAAGTCAAAAAGCTGACGCTCGCCGATCGTCAGGGTCAGCTCGCGTCGGTTCGAACCGCGACGGCCGACATCACGAAGAGCGTCGGCAACCTGTCGGACCTGATCAACAAGCTCGATGCCGCCGTCACGCAGAAAACCGGACTCGGTCAGTACGACAACGAACTCAAGGCGCGCAGGCAGGCCGGCCAAGCGCAAGTGGCCGCAGCACCCGCCTCCGGACCGCAGATCATCACGCCGCCGCCGCCCGAGGATGCCGGCGACGGACAGGCGAAGGTCGCTGAAGCGCAGACGCCGCCTCAAGCTCACCCGACTCAGGCTCCGGCCGTGGCCCCTGCTGCTCCGCCGAAAGCCAATGCCGGATCCGCGGGCTCAGGTCCTGAAGTCGCAGCCGCAAGCCCGCCAACCGCGAGCAGCAACAGCGCCGGGTCGAAGGTCGCCATGGTCGAACTCGAACCGGGTGGGGCGTCGCTCGTTCCCGGCAGCCCGGGCCGAATCAGACCCGCCATTCCGTTCTCAGAGGCGCGAAGCAAGCTCCCGTTGCCGGCTCAGGGCCGCAGGGCGCTGGCGTTCGGCGAGCGGACGCAGTTCGGTGGACAATCCAAGGGGATGGTCATCGAGACGCGATTTTCCGCCCAAGTTACGTCGCCATGTGATGGCTGGGTTGTCTACGCCGGAGAATTTCGCAGCTACGGGCAACTCTTGATCATCAACGCTGGCGACGGCTATCATATGTTGCTCGCCGGGT
>JBEVLH010000044.1:0-6165 GCA_040509255.1 Hyphomicrobium sp.
AGCGGGATGCCGGTGGTAATCCAATGCGCAAATGCCTTCGCTGCACTGACAAGTTCGAGCGGCAATGGCCCGGTCGCAAGGACGTCCAGCGTCCCGTCTTCGTAGTCGGACTCGAAAATCCGGTTCAGCGACAAGAGAGCTGCAAGCAGCAGCGCGATCCAGAGCACACCCGCCGCGATCCGCGCCAATAGGTTGAGGTCGGGCCCAAGCCCGAGAGGCATCAGCGAGACCACAACGAGAAAAAATCCCAGCGCTGTTCCAATCGCGCCCCCTTCGCGAACCGCAAGCCTCAGGTCGCGCTGTAGGAGGGCCCCGAAGCTCCTCACGCTGCCATCCTCTGCGCCGTGAGGTCCAGCGTCCGCGCCCGGTCGAGCGCCAACGGCAAATGGGTTGCGATCACCGCAAGCCCGCCATCGCGCGTGTGGGCGTTGATGGCAGCAAACAGCCGCTCCGAGGACGCACTGTCGAGCGATGCCGTCGGCTCATCGAGCAGCCAGAGCGGACGATGCGCCACGAGCAATCGCGCCAGCCCAAGCCGCCGCTTCTGACCAGCCGACAGATAGCCGGCGGGAAATTCTCCGAGATCCTCTAGGCCAAAATGACGAAGGGCGGCGTTGACGCGATCATCGGCGAGATCCCCGGTTCCGAGATACGCGCTCCAGAACGCCGCGTTCTCGAACACCGTCAAACTCGCCTTCACCGCATTGGCGTGCCCGACAGCATGAGCTTGCTCCGCGACGGTCAGCTCAGCATCTCCGCCTTCCAGACGAATGGCACCGCGAAACGGTTGAATGAACCCCGCGAGAGCCCGCAGCAGCGTCGTCTTGCCGATGCCATTGGCCCCCGTCAGAACCAGCGCCTCACCCTGCTTCACCGCGAATGACAGCCCGTCGATGACCCGGCGCGCACCGCGGTCTATGACCAAGTCTTCGGCAATGAGCTGCACAGGGATCCGTTTCCGTGACGTCAGAATGAGCAGAGGCGGTGGCATTTGCGCGCAATTTTACGCGCCGCACGATTGGTGTTTTCTTTTTCGAGTCCGACTATATAAAAGGCACGTTGTATCCTTCGCTAGCGCAAAAGCGAGCGGGTCGCGCGGCCCAGTCACCAGGTGCCGCGGGGCGTCCTCGATCCGCCGGCACTCCGGCGGCGCAGCCCTTCGTCTTCATATTTCGGAGGCCTGACCTTGAGCGCCCTTACACCTGTGTCCGACGACAGCTTCAAATGCAAAAAGACCCTCACCGTCGAGGGCAAATCCTACGTTTACTATTCCCTGCCCGACGCCGAGGCTAACGGCCTCAAGGGCATCTCTCGTCTTCCCTATTCGATGAAGGTTTTGCTTGAAAACCTTCTGCGCCACGAAGACGACCGCTCGGTTTCCAAGGCCGACATCGTCGCCATGGCCGAATGGCTCGACAACACCGGCAAGACTGAAAAGGAAATCGGATTCCGTCCCGCCCGGGTCCTGATGCAGGACTTCACCGGCGTCCCGGCCGTCGTCGATCTCGCCGCCATGCGCGATGGCATGACCAAGCTCGGCGGCGACCCGACCAAGATCAATCCGCTCGTCCCCGTCGATCTCGTCATCGATCACTCCGTCATTGTCGATGAGTTCGGCACGCCCAAAGCGCTTGCCGACAACGTTGCGCTCGAATACGCCCGCAACGGCGAGCGCTACAACTTCCTGAAATGGGGCCAGGGCGCGTTCCAGAATTTCCGCGTCGTGCCGCCCGGCACCGGCATCTGCCACCAGGTCAATCTCGAATATCTTGCTCAGACCGTCTGGACCAACGAGATGGCCGACGGATCCCAGGTCGCCTATCCCGACACCCTCGTCGGCACCGATAGCCACACGACAATGGTCAACGGCCTCGCCGTTTTGGGTTGGGGCGTCGGCGGCATCGAAGCCGAAGCTGCCATGCTCGGCCAGCCGCAGTCGATGCTCATTCCAGAAGTGATCGGCTTCCGGCTGACGGGCAAGCTGAAGGAAGGCGTGACCGCAACCGACCTCGTCCTCACCGTCACCCAGATGCTGCGCAAGAAGGGCGTCGTCGGCAAGTTCGTCGAGTTCTACGGCCCCGGCCTCGACTTCATGACGCTCGCCGACCGCGCCACCATCGCCAACATGGCGCCGGAATACGGCGCGACCTGCGGCTTCTTCCCGGTCGACAAGGAAACGATCAACTACCTGACGATGTCGGGCCGCGACTCCCACCGCATTGCCCTCGTCGAAGCCTACAGTAAGGCGCAAGGCCTCTTCCGCGAAACCGGCTCGGCCGATCCTGTCTTCACCGACACCCTGTCTCTCGACATGGGCGAAGTGGTCCCCTCGATGGCCGGCCCCAAGCGTCCCGAAGGCCGGATCGCGCTGACCGATATCAAAAGCGGCTTCGAAACAGCACTCGCCGGCGAATACAAGAAGCCCGACGAACTTTCAAAGCGCGCGCCTGTCGACGGCAAGCCGTTCGACATCGGACACGGCGACGTCGTCATTGCCGCGATAACGAGCTGCACCAACACCTCGAATCCGAGCGTGCTGATCGCCGCCGGTCTTCTCGCGCGCAACGCCGTCAACGCCGGCCTGAGTAGCAAGCCTTGGGTGAAGACCTCCCTCGCGCCCGGATCGCAGGTCGTCGCCGCCTACCTCGCGGAATCGGGCCTGCAGCCCTATCTCGATAAGATCGGCTTCAACCTCGTCGGTTTCGGCTGCACCACCTGCATCGGAAATTCCGGCCCGCTGGCGCCTGAAATCTCCAAAACGATCAACGGTAACGGCATCGTCGCCGCCGCCGTTCTGTCCGGCAACCGCAACTTCGAAGGCCGCGTCAGCCCCGACGTGCAGGCGAACTACCTTGCCTCGCCGCCGCTTGTCGTCGCCTACGCGCTGGCGGGCTCCGTTCAGAAGGATCTGACGACCGAACCTCTCGGCGAAGGCAAAGACGGCAAGCCCGTCTTCCTCAAGGACATCTGGCCGACGACGCAGGAAATCCAGAAGTTCATCACCGAGAACATCACGCGCGCCATGTTCATGTCGCGCTACGCCGATGTCTTCAAAGGCGACGACAACTGGCAGGGCATCGCCACGAGCGGCGGCCTGACCTACGGCTGGAACGGGTCGTCCACCTACGTCCAGAACCCGCCCTACTTCCAGACCATCGCGCGCGAAGCCAAGCCGGTCGGCGACATCGTCAATGCTCGCGTCCTTGGCTTGTTCGGCGACAAGATCACGACCGACCACATCTCGCCGGCAGGTTCGATCAAGACCGCGAGCCCGGCCGGCAAATATCTCCTCGATCACGGCGTGCAGCCGGTTGACTTCAACCAGTACGGCACGCGTCGCGGCAACCATGAAGTCATGATGCGCGGCACCTTCGCGAACATCCGCATCAAGAACCACATGGTGAAGGATGCCGACGGCAACGTGAAGGAAGGCGGCCTGACGATCCACTATCCGTCGGGCAAGGAAATGCCGATCTACGACGCCGCCATGCTCTACGAGCAGGAGGGCGTGCCGCTCGTCGTTTTCGCCGGCATCGAATATGGCAACGGCTCATCGCGGGACTGGGCGGCGAAAGGCACGAACCTGCTGGGCGTCCGCGCGGTCATCGCGCAGTCGTTCGAGCGCATCCATCGCTCCAACCTCGTCGGCATGGGCGTCGCGCCGTTCGTCTTCGCGGAGGGCGCCTCCTGGGCATCGCTCGGATTGAAGGGCGACGAGCGCGTCACCATCGCCGGCCTTGCCGATGTGAAGCCCCGTGAGGTCATGACGATCACCATCACGCGCGCTGATGGCACGACGCTTCCCGTGCCCGTCCTCTGCCGGATCGATACGCTGGACGAGATCGAGTATTTCAAGAACGGCGGCATCCTGCACTACGTGCTGAGAAACCTCGCTGCTTAAGAACCTTTTCTTCTCCCTCGGGAGGAGGTGGCCGGAGGCCGAATGAGGGGGGCGATCGCTCCTCTCATCCCCCGGTAACGAACCGCATCTCTCAGACGAATTCCTTAACGCTCACCCGTTCGTGACAAGGCTTTCGCGCCTTTCACTTTTTGCCGTTGCGGACGAGCGCTAGAAGCATATGCAGTGGCGGCTGCCACGCTGGCTCAAAGGCTGACTTTCGATGCGTTTTCTCCAATTCCTGCTCACGATGCTGACGGCCATCGCGGTATCGATACCGGCCTCCGCCCAGGAGGTCTCGGTCGGCGATCCGCCAAACCAGCCTGTCAGGGCCGTCGTAGAGCTGTTCACCAGCCAAGGCTGCTCATCCTGCCCACCCGCCGACGCCCTGCTGAAAACACTGGCCGACGACCCGTCGCTCATCGCCCTCTCGCTTCCCGTCGATTACTGGAACTATCTCGGCTGGAAGGACACGTTCGCATCGGCCCGCAATACCGATCGCCAAAGAAATTACGCCCGCGCTCGCGGTGACGGCGCGATTTACACGCCGCAGGCCCTCGTCAATGGCCTGATCCCAGTCAACGGATCTTCGAAGGGTGAGATCGACCACGCCATCGAAGTGACCTCGAAGACGCAAGGCCCGCGTCAAATACCTGTCCGCTTCTGGCAGGAGCGCAATACGTTGAACTTCGCCCTTGGCGGCGAAGTGTCCGGCCACGCGTCTCGCGAAGCCACAGTCTGGCTCGGCGTCGTGCAGATGACGGGGTCCGTCGAAATCAAGCAAGGCGAGAATGCCGGCAAAACTCTAACCTACACCAATATCGTTCGTGAGCTGACCCCCGTCGGCATCTGGAAGGGCCAGGCGATGCAGGTGCAATTGCCTCGCGCGGCGATGATGCAAGCCGACGTTCAGAAGGTCGTGGTGCTCGTGCAAGAGGGCCGCAGCGGCGCCATCATCGGCGCGACCATGGCCGGGCTCTGGTAACGCGCCGCTTCTCCCTGGGGGACTCTGCCGAAGGCGGGATGAGGCGAATGGCCCCTCACCCCGACCCTCTCCTTGATTAAGCCGCCAGCCCGCGCTTCTTTAGCAATCCGTCGATCTTGGGCGGCCGCCCGCGAAAAGCGATGTAGGCGGCATGCGGATCGCGCCGGTTGCCGGCCGAATAGATGAACTCGTGAAGCTTCCTGGCCGTGGCCGGATGAAACACGTTGCCCGCTTCTTCAAATGCCGCGAACGCGTCGGCGTCCATCACTTCCGACCACAGATAGCTGTAATAGCCGGCCGCGTATCCCGACATGATGTGCATGAAGTGCGGCAGCCGGTGCCGCATCACGATCTCTTTCGGCATGTCGATACCAGCGAGCGTCTCTCGCTCGAACCGCTCGACGTCAGCGATCGCCGACAAATCCGCCGAATAGAGCGCCATATCGACGAGCGCCGATGAGGTATATTCGATCGTCGCAAAACCCTGATTGAAATTGCGCGCCGCCGTCAGCCGCTGCCGTAGGGATTTCGGCATCGGTTTGCCGGTCTTGTAATGCAGCGCGTGCTTTTCCAGCACTTCGGGCGTCGAAAGCCAATGCTCGTAGAGCTGCGACGGTAGCTCGACGAAATCTCGCGTCACCGACGTCCCCGAGATCGACGGATACGTCACGTTCGACAGCAGGCCATGCAGCCCATGGCCGAATTCGTGAAACAGCGTCCGCGCATCGTCGAACGACAACAGCGGCGGCTCGCCGTCGCCGCCCTTGGTGAAGTTCAGGACGTTGATGATAATCGGCGCCTGACCTTTTCCGAGCTTATGCTGCGAACGGAACGCCGACATCCACGCGCCCGATCTCTTCGTCGGTCGGGCGAAATAATCACCCATGAAGATGCCGACGTGCTCGCCCTTTTTATTTGACACCTCCCACACCCGCACTTCAGGGTGATAGCGCGGCAGATCCTTGCGCTCCTTGAACTTCAGCCCGAACAGCTGCGTCGCGGTATCGAATGCCGCCAGGATCATGTGGTCGAGTTCAAGATAGGGCTGCAGCTTCGACTCGTCGAAATCGTATTTGGCTTTGCGAACCTTTTCCGAATAATAGCGCCAGTCCCACGGCATGATTTCTGAGTTGTCGCCGGAGCCTTGCGCTTCCGCCGCAAGCGCGTCGCGCTCGTTTCGGGCCCGCGTAACGGCCTTGTCCCAGACCGCGCGAAGCAAACCGTCTACGGCGTCCGGCGTCTTTGCCATCGTGTCTTGCAGGCTGAATTCGGCGAACGATTT
>JBEVLH010000045.1:0-3529 GCA_040509255.1 Hyphomicrobium sp.
TGGATGCGGACGAGGTCGAAAGCGTTGACCAGGCGCGTCGACACCGGATCGGTGCCGTGGAACGAGTACAGGAACAGGCCGTCGTCTTCAACAATGGCGCCATTCGTGGTGGACCCGCCGACGTACGTGTACCTAGGCTTCTCGCTGTCGGCGTCGCCCGGCTGGTAGACGTCCGACAGGAACGCCTCGATCGCCGCCGGCACGTCATACGCGCGGCAGAAAGCGCCGACCAGGCCTTTCTTCTCGGTCGGATTCTCGGCTTTCTTGTTCGGATCGGACTCGCGCTGGTCGTCTCGAGGCGACCTGGGCAGCTTGGTGAAGTCGCGCCAGTCGCCGAACTCCTCGAGCACGCGATCCGGGTCCATGAGCTCGCCCGCGCCGGCGTCAGTGAAGTATGGGGCGCCCTTGCACACGCTCGGCCAGTACATGAGCTGGGCGATGCGGAACGAAACCGGGTCGACCGACTCCATTGTGGGGTCGAACTTCTCGGCGAGAATGCGGGCCAGCGGCACGTACTTGTCCGCGGACACCGGCTTGGACAGCGGGACCAGGACGCGCAGGCGCGGCTTGTCGTTCGTGTGCTTTCGCGTCGAGTAGACGAAGTATTCGTAACCGGAGAGTCCGTGCCAACCGAGATCGAGCTGGACGAGCTGGTCCTTCGTCGCGGTATCGACGTCGAGGATCATCAAATGACGTTCTTCGATGTTCGCAGCGAGGCGATGGCCGTTGTTGCACCAGCCTCCGACCATGAAGCCGACATTCTTGAGTTCGTCTTGACGTTCTTTCGGCAGCGCGAGGTATTGCTTCATCGTGTGCTGGTTATCGAGAACGGGAGAAAGCAGCTTCTCCTTGATCTCGCCCCACTTCACCGATTTGTTCTTTACCTTACCGAGGCTTCCTTCGCCGACGCTGATTCGTAGTTTCTTCGAGTCGTTGGTGTTACTCGACATGAGTTGCCCCGTCTGCGTAATCGAAGATCTCCGGCAAGAGATCCGCGCGTGAACAAATGTCACGGCCTGCCACGGCCTCGATCGCCATCGCCACCTTGACGCTCAGGTTGTCGGCGCCGCGGGCGATATTCCACAAATAGTTCGGGTTGATGCCGGCCAGCACAGCCAGGCCCTTGAGCGTGCAGTCCGGCGCAACGTGCGCGGCGGCGATCGCCAGGTGGAAACGGATCGCCGCCTTCCGGCGCTCTTCAGGCGGCAAGTCATTGATTCTTTTTGGGAGCTTCATCTACGGGTTCCGGAAGTCGGTTGATCGCTCACGTATACTCTACCAGCGGCGGGGCTAAAGCAAGAAAAACCCTTGCGGGTACGGCAGAGATGTGCTCCAATCGCCTTCCCAGCCAATCTAGGCGACGGGACCATCCCACCAACGAGGAAGAGTCATGCTCGAGCAGAAAATCGAAGAACTCATCGCAGTGATCAAGGAACACACCCTGGCGCTGCTCGGCAGCAAGCCGGCCACGACGGTCAACAAGACCACGCCCGAGAAGACCACGACCAACAAGGGTAAGGACAAGCCGGCTCCGGCGTCCAAGCACACCCGCGACGACGTGATGGCGCTGGCTCAGCAGGTTGCCGGCGAGAAGACCGGCGGTGTCGCGAAGGGCATCATCGCCGACGTCGGCGGCGCTGCGAAGCTGGCCGAAGTGCCGGACAGCAAGCTCGATGCGCTGTTCGACGCTCTGACCAAGGCGCTCGCTCCGGATGCCGCCGGCGAGGAAGAGGAAGAAGAGCTTTAATTCCTGCGACGCCAATGCCGATACGGGGTTTCCCGTATCGGCTTTTCTTTTGCGCATAAGACGAACCGGCCGACTCGATGAAAGCGCCTGAAGCGTATTACAACGAGATCGATCCGTGGGCAGCGCAGTTTGTACGTAACCTGATCGACAAAGGATACTTGCCGTATGGAGTCGTCGATGAACGAAGCATCGTTGACGTCGAGCCCGACGACCTCATCGGATTTACTCAATGCCATTTCTTCGCTGGCATTGGCGGTTGGGGATTGGCGACACGCCTGGCCGCTTGGCCCGATTGGCGCGAGATCTGGACAGGGTCGTGCCCGTGCCAGCCGTTCTCGGTCGCCGGCAAAGGCGCCGGCACCGCAGACGAACGGCATCTATGGCCCGACATGTTTCGCCTCATCCGTGCCCGAAGGCCCCTTGTCGTCATGGGAGAACAGGTTGCGGCAGCGGCTGGCAAACATTGGCTCGACGGAGTGCTTACTGACCTGGAAGGCGCTGACTACGCCAGCCGGGCACTCGTACTCCCAGCTTGTGCCGTCAACGCGCCACACCGTCGTGACTGTCTATGGTGGGTCGCGCGAAACCTCATTGTGGGTAACGGCGACGACGCGCGATCACAAGGACACCGCCGGGATGTCGCTCTCGAGAGCGGACGGCAAATCACGCATCGATCAGCTGCCCAGACAGGCGGCGACCTCGTTTTGGCCGACGCCGTTGACGCTGTCGCCGAATGCGGCACGCGGCCTGGGACAGGACCCGGACAAGCGCCGGGCCGGAGGTCACCAGGTGAACTTGATGGACATCGTGACGCCGTTTCGCGGGACGGATCAGGACTCGATGGCGGTTATGTGGCCGACGCCGAGAGCAGCGGACGCGTCGAAGGGCGCGTTGCTGGAGCCACATCGGCGCGGGAAGACGGGACACGATCTGCCGACGATTGCGTCGATGTACCCGACGCCGACAGTCGGCGATTCGAAGGGGTCACGGAACGATACGTCACCACGCGCCGAGAATTCCTTGCACAAGACGGGCACGACGTTGACGGATATCGCGTATCGGGAAGCGAATCCGACGATGTGGTCAACGCCGACCTCGCTTGCGCCGGCCAAGAATGGGAACAACGAAGCGGGCAATTCAGCCGGCTTGGTGGAAATACGCAAGCGGATTTTGGAGAGCACTGGGCAACCGACGCCTGGGTCATCGGGTACGACGGAAAAGCCCGGCGCGTTGAACCCGGAATTCGTCTATTGGCTCATGGGGTTTCCGGCCGAGTGGCTAAGCTGCGCGCCGGAGGAAACGCCATCGTTCCTCAAGAAGCGGCGGAATGCATTGCCGCCTTCGCGGATGTCTATCCAGTATGACCTCTAAACTCGACCTCGAAGCGCTGAAACTTCAGCCGATCACCGCTGCGACGCTCCAGGCGCTCGCGGTCGGTCGAGGCGATCACTCGTCGTTCGCACCGTCGAGCGCAGAGATGTGGATGACGTGTAGCGGTTCGCTGATCGCGAACCTGCTTGAGCCTGACGACGGTGGTATCGACGCGGCCACTGGCACGGTTGCGCACTCTATGGGTGAACTGTGGCTCCGGAATCACGACCGTCCCGATCACATGGTCGGCGAGATCGAATGGGTTATGCGTCGCTCGGGCGGCTTCTTCGAGATCGAGATCACCGATCAAATGCTCGATTACGTCGAGATGTACTACGACTGGTGCATGGAGCTGAAGGGCGTCCACTACGTCGAGCAGAAAGTCGATTTCAGTGATCTCACGCCGATTCC
>JBEVLH010000046.1:0-16021 GCA_040509255.1 Hyphomicrobium sp.
GGTGCTGACGATTTGTCCGAACACTGCTTCGTAATCAGGATGCGCGTCGAGGAACGCGATGTGGGGCCGTATGTGCTCAGGCAACCAGAGATCGTCGTCGTCGAGGAACGCAATGAATTCGCCGCTCGCGCGTAGCATTGCAAGGTTTCGCGCCGGCGCGCATCCCTTCTTCGTGGTCTTGGTGTAAATTCCGCCGAATTCGGCAACTATTTCGGGCGTCTCAGGCATTGTCCCGTTATCGCCGACCAGAATTTCAAAGGTTAAATCCGGGCCTTCGAGTGCGCGAATGCTTGCGAGCGCCTCTCGGAGAAGAAGAGGCCGGCCGTATGTGGCGATGATGACCGAAACGCGGCGCGTCATACCCACTCCTCCCAGCGGTCGAACACCCCGGCCAGCAAAGCATTGAACACACGACTGTCGTCGAAATTCGTAACGAAGGTGCGCGGCACTGTATTTGGCGGCCTCGTTTCTTCGGCCTGCGCGTAAATGATTTCATAGCCGGCCTTGTTTGCCGCCGCTGCGGCATCCAGCGTCCAATTCATCGATTGGCCGAGCGGAATCGCAAAAGAAATCGGTGCGAAGCCGAGTTTCTGTTCGAACACTCTCCTCGATCCGGCGAGCTCTTCGTCGAGAAAACGCCGATCGAGCTTTCCGAAATCGGGATGCGTCCGCGAGTGGCTACCGATTTCAACCCCATCTGCTTTCAGACGTTCGACCTCTTTCCATGTCACTATGCGCGACCCGTAATGAGGCGCGATCTGATTTGTCCAGTCTGTGACGATGAACAGACTCCAGGGAATGGAGTACTCGGCCAGAATGCGCGCTGCGTGTGTTGCCACGCTCTTGCGGCCATCGTCGAATGTGATGGCCAGATCACGTTCGCGCCCATTGCCAAGGGCAATTTGTGATGGCTGAACGAAACGAAACCCCTTGGACAGCGCCAATTCGATCTGATGACGGAAGCGGCGCTCGCTGACGTCATTCACGCCCATCTCAGGCTCATCAATGGAGTGATAGCAAAGGATACGGCCCTGGGGCTTGAACCGAGACTGCCCGAACGTCGCGAGGAATTGGCGCTCGCTCCACATCCGGGCGGCGGCTGCTTTTTTGCGGTCGATACCAACGGCTTTTGCCAGGGATTTCACGTGTGGCTGCATGCGATAATCACCTCTCTCTAGGAAAGGGTTTTGACCGAGGCTGGGTGCAAGACATGCGCCAAAATTTCTATGGACGGCCCCGCGCTATTAGAGACGTAGTGAATACTTCTACTTCATTCTGACGTCGGGAACACGCGAGTTCGTTAAGGGCAGCAGGTCCTTAAGGTATTTTCGTATTAGATTGTTCAAGGAAAATAAACGGTGTCGCAGAGGATCCGGGGGCTAGATGGATTGCGCGCCGTCGCCTTCGTGTTGGTGTTCGTCAGCCATAAGGTGCCGACGCCCGTCACCGACCGATTGGGCTCGGTTGCTGTCTGGCTCTTCTTTGTTCTGAGTGGTTTCTTAATCACGCGAATTCTGGCTGAACAACGTAAACGGATCGCAGCTGGAATACAGACGCGGACGGAAGCGCTATCGAATTTCCTCTTGGCTCGGGCTTGCCGGATTCTACCCCCATATTACGCGCTTCTGGCGGTTCTCACACTTCTTGCAGCGACGGGACACTTCACACTCGGCCCCTTGTCCCGGCAACTGGCTGACTGGCTTTTTTTTACCAACCTTTATTTCGAGCATCATGGCTATTGGGGATACGCCGGCCATTTTTGGAGCCTTGCTGTCGAACAGCAGTATTACTTCCTTTTTGCGCCCGCGGCGCTATGGGTGTCAGCTTCCCGCCTTCCACTGCTCTGTCTGGCGCTGTTGATGGTCAGCATCGCAACTCATGTTATTCTATTGGAGCGGCACGCGGCGCTCATTAGCTTCGATCTCAACTCGTTCGCAAATTTTGGGCTTTTCGGGATCGGGGGAATTGCTGGTCTCTTCGCGGCTCGTCCGCTGCCGCGCTGGATGTTGAACGAGGGCACCATCCTTGCCGTAGGTCTGCTTTTTGCTTTCCTGGCGGCTTTGCCGGTTCCGCAGTTCTCGGAATATGGCCGTGCTGGAGGTGTCCTCGCTGGGATTCTCCTCGTCCAGCTAACGCAGCGTCAGACGAGCACCGTCGTTCAAGCATTGGAACTGGGACCGGTTCGCCGGCTCGGACAAATCAGTTACGGAGCATACCTCTTTCATCCACTCATTCAGAGCCAGGAACTGCTAGCGCTGGTTGGGATCCGAGACCAGGTTGGGGCGCATTGGTTGGTCGCCTCCGATTTCTTTATTACAGTCGTTCTAGCGCAGGCTTCCTGGATCATCTTGGAAGCGCCGATGATACGCTTCGCTCGCCGTCACGGCCGGGTAGGTCCGGCTGCTGAGAAAGATGATCGCGACATTCCTCAAACGAAGCCGTCGTCCCTGTCAGTCGATTAAACTAAAAGTTTGATCGAGCCCCCCGCGCATACACCTTTTGGTTCAGTTGGCTTTTGCAGAGCAATATTCGACAATCGCATTGTTTGTTACTGAATTCGTTAATAGTTTGAGTGTAGTCGCGGGAAGAGTTCATATATGTCGGCCATTCCGCAGCGCGATTTTCGGGCAGTTTCGCGTTTTGAACACTGTACGGAAGTAGGTGTTTCCGCCCCTGTTTTCGCAAACGTTGACGCTCACGCTTCGGTAGACGTTCTGCGCGCACCAGAGGTTCTGTCGGCGCGGCAGCCGCGACATTCCGGCCCTCGCGCCATCGCCCTGATACCGTCGCGCGAAATGTCGCCGCTGGGGGGACGCGTCAAGCGGGCGTTCGACATAGCGATAGTTTCGGTCGCCTTGTTGCTCTTGGCGCCTCTTCTTCTGGCCATCGCAGCCTCACTGAAGCTAAGCGGGGGAGGCGATATCATTTACAGGCATCGCCGGGTCGGTTTCGGCGGGAGACATTTTTTCTGCCTCAAGTTCCGGACGATGGTTCCGAACGGCGACGAATTACTCCGCCGGCATTTCGAGCAGAACCCTCGAGCCCTGGCGGAATGGAGAACCACTCGTAAGCTCGTTAACGATCCGCGGGTCACTCCGATTGGAAGCTTCCTTCGAAAAACGAGCCTCGACGAGCTTCCTCAACTCTTCAATATCCTTCGCGGAGAGATGAGCTGCGTCGGACCTCGTCCCATAGTTTTTGACGAGCTCCCATTCTACGGAACCAATGCCAAAGAATACTTCGGAGCTCGGCCCGGAATTACCGGGTTATGGCAGGTCAGCGGACGCAGCCAAGCAACTTACCCGGAACGCGTGAAATATGATCTTTTATATTTGCGGGAATGGTCGTTGGTCAGAGACATCGTAATTATTGCTCGCACCGTCCCTGCGGTGTTGAAAACCGAGCAGGCATTTTAAGGCGCGGATGACCGTTTGATCCCGCCACAACAGAGAAGATTCATGAGCGCGGGCAACTGGTAAAAGCTGCGGGCGGCGTGAGTACGATTTTCAGTCAATTACACCTAAAGTTGGTTAAGCCCAAAAATGATACGGATCCTGATGGAGGTAGTGACTCTGGGTTGTGCCCATCGTCAGTGTTCCATCTTTGCGCGATTGGCGCGTTAGAAGTCGAGAGGGGGTTCCGTGCGGTCGATGCATGCGACTTTCGATTTTATTCTGTGGTCTTGAGTACTTAGTTCGGGCATAGCATTATCTCGGGTCCAACGCGCAGCCGGTGACCGCGATATTTCTTGCAGTGGCATAGATGATGCACGGAGTTAAAATCGCGGCAAACATGCGCCAAAAGTGACTAAAATGGGTATGAAGTCGTAAAGGATCGTCGCGAGCATACGCCGTAGTTGAGTTCAGTGTACGGAGTTTGAGAAGTGCGTCCCTCTTTACGAGAAGCCAGCCCGGTAAGCCCTATCGGGGCAGGAAAACCCTTCAACGACGCTCATGCCACGCCGGCGCCGAAGTCCATGGCGAGCGACTCGCAATTAGAAAGTCGAGCCGTACCCGCGCTCATCGTCATTGAGCCGAGGTCATTTGTTCGCAATTGCATCCTTTCCAGCATTTCGGCCGCCACATCGATGCCCGGGATCGGTGCAGCAAGCGTCGAGGAATATTTATCGCGTCCGCCCGAAGTGCAGGCAGCTGTCATCGTGGTGTGTGCGATGGACCTTGACCCCTCCGCCGTATCCACTCGTCTGGTGAGACTGAGAACCGCGGGCGTCCGTGTACCGATCATCGTAATGGCCGACGCCAGCAACGTTGACTTGATTTTGGCCACGTTGAATTGCGAGGCCAACGGCTTCATTCCCGCCGACATCTCGCTTGAAATCGCCGCGCATGCCCTGAGGCTTGTTATGGCCGGGGGCAGCTATTTTCCAGTAGCTAGCCTTCTTGCTGCGCGTCCGACGACGACAACGAACCGAACGGAAACCGAGGCGACTGCCAATTTCCGACTCTTTACCCGCAGACAGATTGCCGTCATCGATGCACTCAGCAAAGGCAAAGCGAATAAGATTATCGCCTACGAACTGAACATGTGTGAAAGCACGGTTAAGGTTCATGTTCGCAACATCATGAAAAAACTTAACGCGAAGAATAGAACTGAGGTCGCATACTTGGCTCGGGAGCTGGTCCATCAGGACAATCGATGAGTCTGGGATTGCGCCCAAAGGCCCGTTGATACTTGAAGGAACTTAGACTTTGTCCGTCATCCCCTCATTGGGCCAAGGTGCTGGGGAACTCGCGCCTCCGCCGCCGTTTCGGACACCGGATGTTTCGTTTATCATTGCCGCATTCAATGTGGCCGCATACATCGAGGCCGCAGTTGCCTCGGCGCTCGCTCAAAACGATATCGAAGTCGAAGTCATCGTTGTCGACGATGCGTCGACTGATCAGACGGCGGACATCGTCGCAAGGATGGCCGCAACCGATCCGCGAGTAACGCTCGTCCGACAATCGAAAAACCTTGGGCCGGGAGCGGTCCGAAACATTGCCCTAAAACATTCCAAAGCGAAGTGGGTCGCCATTCTCGACGGTGACGACCTGATCACGGCGAACCGGACGGCAGAACTCATCAAATGTGCCGAAGCTACTGGCGCTGACATTGTCGGCGACAATTTCGAGCGCATCACAGTGGATGGGAAACCGACGGGGAAGTTATTATTCGCGACCTCGGACGTACCGTTCTTGTTTGAAGTCGATGCGGCATCGTTTATCGAGGCCAACCAGGTTTTCGCGAGAAAGGGATTTTCACTGGGCGCCATCAAAATCATGGTCCGGTCTGAATTTTTGTCTGATCACGTCATTGCCCATCCCGATGATTTGCCCGTTGGGGAGGACTTTCATTTTATTCTTTCCTGCTTGCTTGCTGGCGCGCGGTTCGTCGTGACGTCGACGCCGGGTTACAAATATCGCCTCCGTCCGGGCTCCCAATCCTGGCGGCTGACGGATGAACACATGAAGAAACTGAATATCGCTCACGCGGGTTTGCTGCGCGATGTTAGGCGCGCCGGCTGCCCGCGGGCCGAGGAAGCCGCAGCGAACTTCGGCCGTTCGCTTGAGCGTACGACGAATTTTGTCCACGCCGTCACGATGGTAAGTCAAGGCTCGTGGAGCGCAGGGCTTCGATGGGTCGCCAGCCATCCCCCAATTTGGCCCCTGGTTGCTCGCATCGGCAGTCAAGTTGCTTTCAGGAAATCGATGGCTGCGCTCGGCCTCAAGAGCAGCGCAGGCGGTATATGACCAAAACGGCGATCGCAATCTGCACTTACCGCAGGCCTGACGGCTTAGCTCGCGCGCTTGCATCGCTTGAGAAGATTAAACTCGCGTCTCCCGAAATCATGGTTGTTGTTGTCGACAATGATCCCGACGGGTCGGCCGAGAATCTGGTCACGCGGCTCGCCGTCTCCTTCCCACATCCGCTTTCATATTTCGCCGAGACGCGCAAAGGCCTTGCGAACGCCCGCAATGCCGCCCTGACATACGCAAGACAACAAAAGATTGAACGCCTCGCCTTTATCGATGATGACGAAATGGCGAGCGAGGGCTGGTTGCAGTCACTTCTCGATACGATGGACAAGACGCGAGCCACTCTTGTGGCAGGGCCAACGTATCCACTGTTCCAGGCCCCGCCGACCAATTGGACGCCCATTCCCGCCTACGCGTATATCCCCCATTTTAAAGGCTTGGTTGCTGTAGACGCTTCCTCCGCAAACATCCTAATCGACTTGGAGAAGGTCGCTTTCGGCTTTGATCCGGTCTTCAATGAAAGCGGTGGCGAGGATACGGAGTTTGTCGCGCGAATTCTCAAGAGCGGGGGCGACATTGGCTGGGCTCCAGGAGCCATCGTATGGGATGCCATCCCAGTAGAGAGAATGCAGGCAAAGTGGTTGCTGCGACGCTGGTTTCGTACGGGCGTCACCGAAGCGAAAATTGAGGCCCTTCGATCAAGCATCGTTGGCGGCCGCGTCAGAAACTTGTCTCGCGGCTTGGTGCGTGTGGGTTTTGGCTCTCTCCGCGTGATTGTCGGAGCGGCCTCCGCGATTTCGTCAGGGCCTGCAAAGCTGGTCGCCAGCGGATACACAATCTGTCGCGGAGTCGGCTATCTCGCAGGGGCTATAGGCCGCTCATATACGGAATATTCGCCGGCACGCTATCGCTGATGAGCACGGGGAACTCCGATATGCCCGCATCTCACCGGCAGCCGGGTGAGGATACGTCAAATTCCGCTGCATCGGCGGGCCGCGAACTTCGTATCGCGTTTTTTGGTCATGATGCAAACGAAAGCACCATAAGAAAGCGCGTTGCTGCGTTCCGGTCGGCTGGAGCTGAAATCCTCGGGCTTACATTTCATCGCATACGCAAGAGTTCATCGTCCGCGCCATCGTGGCACAATATCGATCTGGGTCAGACGGCAGATGCCGCTTTCCTGAAGAGGTTGGTCGCGATCGCCGGAAGCTTCGGAAAGCTGCGTGCGGCGCGAGCTGAACTGAGGAATTGCAACGTCATTTATGCGCGTAATATTGACATGCTATCACTCGCGGTCGCGTCGAAATACGCTTTCGCGCTTTCCGCGCCGATCGTCTACGAAGCTCTGGATATCCATCAGATATTCACGACCGACGGCGCCAAAGGCCGCCTGATGCGATCGTTCGAACGATTGCTTCTAAAGGCCACGAGCTTGGTGGTCGTAAGCTCTCCAACGTTTATGAGCAGGTATTTCGTGCCGGTTCAGGGCTACCGCGGCCCCTGGTATTTATTGGAGAACAAAGTGCTTCTCCGGAGCGACGCGCTCGAGCAAGCTCGAACAGAAAAAAAGAGGATGCGGACAAGTCCACCCTGGACCATCGGCTGGTTCGGCGTTTTAAGGTGTACCGAAAGTTGGGCGATGTTGCGCCGGATAGCCAAGGAACTTGGAGATAAAGTCGTTGTGCACATACGGGGTACCGCGTCCGAGCCCGATGGCATCACCGACGATGAGCTCCGAGAGATTTGTGCCAGGACTTCGAACATGCATTTTTTCGGAGCCTACGACGGCGCGCGTGATCTCGACGAGATCTACGGCAAAGTGGATATCGGCTGGGCCGTGGATTACAGCGCAAAAGGAGCCAACTCCGATTGGCTTATTCCAAATCGTGTTTACGAAAGTGGCGTTTATAATGTGCCAGTGATTGCTCGCAGGGGCACAACCACCGGCGATATGGTCGAAAAAATGCATACAGGATGGGTTTTCGATGAACCTTTCGCCGAGAATGTGATGGCTTTTCTGGCAGCCCTGGATGAGACCCGATATTCTGAGGTGCAAGATCACTTGCGAGCCATGCCCATCAGCGCATTCGTCGATACGGATCACAGTTCCGAACTCGTTCGACGAATAAGCGCAATCATCCAAGACCAAGGCGGTCCCTCCGCCATACGAAAAGGTGCGGATCGCATAGCGGTTGACCGTCCTACGGAGCCAATGTGAACTCCCCGAAAAGGTTACGAATACTTGCGCCTATTCGGTATCCTTGGACGTTCAACGGTCCGAGGCACTCGCGCCACGAAATAGACCGTCGCTGGTTCATTCCGTTCAACAAGATCTCCAGCAAGCTTGAGGGGTTCACGGTGCTGAAATCGGCACCGTGGGACCGGCACGATCTAACTCACGCATTCAACCGCATTCCTCTCAATCCCGGCCCCTTTGTCATCGGCTTCGAGTCGCACCTTCCGCGTGCATTTGGCTTGGAAGAAACGGCATATTACCGCTGGCTTTCCGGTGTTCTGGCGAGTGATCGTTGCAGAAGAATCATCGCAATTTCGGAGCATGCGAAAAGAACGTTTATCCACTTTCATCAAAGTGCCGATAATTTCGCAAACCTGCTGTCCAAGCTTGAAGTCCGCTTCCCGAGCGTTCCGCTTCCGCAGCAGGACGTCCTCCAGAAAAAATCGAACGACCCCAAGTCTCCGCTCAAAATCTTCTTCGTCGGCAATCACTTCGCACGCAAAGGCGGCTGCGTTGCTGTCCGCGTCGCCGAGATGGCGCTGAAGCACGCCTTGCCTCTCGAGTTGACCGTTGCCTCGACTCTTGAAATGGGAGCAACGTCCTGGACCGATCCAACGCGCGCTTCGTTCTTCGAGCGCTATACAAAGTTGCTCGATCTACCAAACGTCACCTTCCATCGCGGACTCGAAAACGAGCGCGTGCATGAGCTTCTGGCTCAATCGGATTTCTTGTTGCTGACAACATTTTCGGACACTTTCGGTTACAGCGCGGTCGAAGCGTTGGCCAACGGGACGCCCGTGATCGCGACGCGCATGAGCGCGCTGCCAGAGTTCCTTGATGGCGAGACGAATTCGATTCTCTTCGACCTCGAAACCAATGCTCTGGGCGACTGGCGGTATTCAGCAACGACGCGGCGCGACACTCCTGAATTCGAGACGATTTTCGCCGATGAGGTCGAGCGCCTTGCATCCGAGACTTTTGATGCCCTTCAGAAGATCTCGGCAGACCGCGGATCACTGGTGACGATGCAGCGCGCCGCACGCCGGACCGCGGAGACTCTTTTCAATCCCCGCTCAGCGTCGCAATATTGGGACGATCTTTATGAGGTCGCAGCGGCAGACTGACAGGGGCCTCAGCGGGGCGTCTGATCAACGGCCTTATATTTAGCCTTACTAGATGGGCATACGCGAGCAGGAGAATAATGCCCGCTTCGGCAGGGTGCCTCAAGCGCCCCTGGGATTGATCTACGATCTGAGCGCTGATGAGACATGAAGCGAGGATCGCGATCTCCAGCAAGATTAGCGCAAGCGTGCCAGGTCCCAACGCGTCGGCGATCTGACCCGGCCGAACAAGCACCACTCCCGCGAAAATCAGCGCGCCCGCGATGGCAAGCCCGGTAACAGCGGTGGCCATCACTTCAATCAAGGTCGCGATCGCTGATTGCTTGTCGTCAAGAAGGGCACGAAAGGCTCCCGCGACTCCTTCTTCGGACACAAGATCACGCCAGCCCTTGACCTTTTCATCGCGTCCGATGCCCAGATAATCGACAACAAATTTTGAAGCATTACCGCGAAAAAGCTGAAGCGTATCGACGACCGCCTCTTCCGCGAACGCAACGGGGTGGGCCGCCGCGAGTTCCAAAAATCTAGCAACTCCCATGGTGCCCGGATTGTAGTAGAGGTCCGAATATCTCGTGACGTCGTGAAGATCCGCGGGCATCGGAAAGCCATTACGGGAGTACACGAGGAAGACCTTGCTTCGCAAATTCCACCCGAGCGTCGCGACGCCGGACGTGTATCCCAGTTTGCCGGTTTGCACAGTATAGATCGCCACCCAGCCGAGGAGAGGGATGAGGGCGATCATAATCATACCGCTGGCACCCTTCCAAAGACCCAGCGGTAGAAAGCGGGCATATACGATGCTCGCAAGGACGAGCAAAAGGGGAATGAAAACGAGAGCCGGGCGTACGAGGATAGCAGTGCCAAGCAGGATTGCACTGATCGCAAGCGACCACACCTCTCTGGACAGTGCGAAGCGCAGAAAGAAATATGAGCCGATGACGATGAGTGGTGTCGCTGTCGCCTCGGTCACCAGTTCGTGGGGGAACGTGAGGTTCTGCGGCAAGAAAATGTAGATCAGGCCGGCGACCCATCGCACACGCGGCTTGGGTACCGTCAGGAGCAGGATATTCGCAAACGCGAGCACCGACAGCAGGTACAACGCCACTTGAAAGATGACGATTCCGGCGGCGCCACCGATCTTGAAGGCGAGCAATTGGAAGATGAATTCGCCGGGAACCATCGGCGCGGATACGAGAGCATCAAGAAGCGATCGATCGGCCGCGTTGTAAACTGCAAGCAGGGCCTCCCAGCGACTGGAGGCACGATCGCCGTAGTAAAGAGGATTAAACGCTCGAGACGCATCAACGACAAAAAGAGCCGCATGGATGACGAGTGCTATGCCGAAAAGAAGAAAAACATATCGATCGTGCGATTTGCCATTCAGGCGAGTGCCGCTCGTCATTGCTTGGGCATGTCGCCGTCGGCATCGCCACCGGTCCTTTGATAAACGCGGACGTAATCGACCTGCATGGTAGCTGGAAGCGGCGTACTTGCATCGGGACTTCCCGGCCAAATACCGCCCACTGCAAGGTTGACTAGAATATACATTGGCTTGTTCGAAACTTGGGGGCCCGTCACGCGATGGACTTCGCGACCATTCACGAACCAAATGATTTTGCCCGGCAGCCAGCTGACCGCAAACGTGTTGAAGGATTTGGTGAAATCTTGTCCTGAGAAAGTCCCGTACTGAGCCTGATGTTGGCCGCCGCCATCTTTGTAGTGATAGGTAAGGTAGAGTTTGTTTGGTTCCTGCCCCAACGCCTCGATGATGTCGATCTCAGGCGGCCAGCTGGTATCGATCGGAACTAACCAGAACGCCGGCCACAAGCCTCTGCCGGGCGGAAGCTTCGCCCGCATCTCGAAAAACCCGCCAGCCTGAGAGAAGGGACGTGCTGTCCCGCATCCCGGGCTTCGATCCCAACTCATGCAACCCGACGTCGTGATCATGCCGGATGCGTAGTTGAGAGAAACTCCCCCTTTGCAGGTTCCGACCGGAAACGCCCGTTTGGTCGCCGTAATAGATAGAATTCCGTCAGCCTGCGAGAGCGCTTCGGGAACGTAGCACTGCTCCTCCTTATTCCCGCCCAGTGTTTGATTTGACCAGATGTCGGAGGGTTTCCATTTTGTGCGGTCGTATTGTGGGCCGTCGAAGTTGTCCTCGAATGTGACAACCCATTCCGCGCTTGCGGGGACGCTCGACGCGCAAACCGCCATCAAGACGAAAAGGATTCGCGAAGCCAAGGAGAAGAACGCCGGGTGCTTGGAAGTCATTTTTCAACTTTCTGCTTCCTCGGGGGAATCTGCGCGAACGGAAAATAGCTTTCGACGGCGCGTAAACTCCCATACTTCGAAAAATGGCCGAAGTCGGCATAGAGCAAATGCTCGCCGTCTCGGTATGGGCACATGCGGTTGTCACATAGAAGTTTTAGCGGATCAATGAAATGCGCGCCGGCGCTTGCCTCGCGAATTTCCTCGTTTAGGCCCGGCTCGACGGCGATGGGCCATGATTGCGAACCCGGTCCCGCGCTGCGGTTCTTATAATCGATCAGGCTTATGTTGGCAGGAAATTCGGGCGATTGGCCGATCACCCAAACGTCTACTCCCATTTCCTTGAGCCGATTGACGGTGTCTGTCAGACCGGCAAAGCCGCGTTGCTGGAGATCGCGCCAGCGTGACGACAGGATAACGGTATCAATCTTGTTCTCTCGGATGACATTGAGCGCATTAGCATTGAATGCTTGGCAATTGGGCCTGGCATAGGAGTAATACGATAAAATTGGCGGGCACCCCGCAGCGGTATACTGAATGATTTGTGCCGGAATGGCGGAACTCTCGGCAGCTAGTCCGGGCGTGTAATGAGCCGCGAACGAATCTCCCCAAAGTAAGATCTTTCGCGGTCCACCCGCAGCCCTTGTGCATTCGGGCAGGTTCCACGCCCGCAAGTCATAGTCTCCAGTGAGGAAGCAAGTGTTGGTCTTCCATAGATTTTCTTGGGCGTCATCCAGGGTTTCGGGAAAGGGCGGAAAGCGCCATTGAGCGCCGCCGGTCGCAACGCCGAAATATCCGAACACCATGACAGCAGCCATCGCCGCGAGCCCGCGAGGAAGCAGCTTACCTTTGACGTATCCGTTTTGCCGAGTTCGAAACGGCTGCTCTATGAACTTCCAGCTGAATGCGGCCAGCGCGAAAGTCGCAGCAATGATACCGGTGATCTCAAGCGCCGTCGGGTCTCGAAGCGTTGCGTAGCGTACGAAGACAATCAGCGGCCAATGAAAGAGGTACAGAGAATAGGAAATCAGGCCGACGGCAACTATAGGCCGCCAAGAGAGAAATCTGCTGGCGATCGAGCTGCCGTTGGTACCGCTGCAGATGACGAAGAACGCGCCCAGGCATGGCGCCAACGCACTCACGCCCGGAAAGGGCGTGGCGCTCGAATATGTAAACACGGCGAACGCGATCAATGAGAGTCCCAAAAGTCCCACGCATTCGCGAACGGCCTGACTTTTAAGATCGATGGGTCTTACGGCCAAAAGGCATCCGAGGAGCAACTCCCACGCGCGCGTAGGCAGAAGGAAGAAATTTGCTGTCGGAGCGATCGCGGTCGAGGCCACGCTCAGCGCAAACGACAGAACTGCCCCAATAAGCAGGACCGGGAAAAATCGCGAGCCAAGATACTTATGGCAGAGCCACATCGTGGCGGGCATCAAGAGGTAATACTGTTCTTCGACCGAAAGCGACCAGGTGTGCAGAAGCGGGCGGAGAAGAGCCGAGGGATCGAAATATCCCGAAAATTTCCAGAAATAGATATTCGCTACGGATGCCGCGGATGCGATCAGACTTCTCGAAAAATCCAAAAAGTCGATCGGCAGGAAGAAGACGAAGGCCAGGGCCCAACAAATTGCGAACGTTAAAATAAGCGCGGGAAAGATTCGCCGCACGCGCCGTTCGTAGAATTGCCGAATTGAGAACTTCCCTTCGACAATGTCGCGAAGAAGGGCGAGCGTGATGACGTAGCCCGAGATGACGAAAAAGATATCGACGCCGACAAAGCCGCCGGTCACTCCGGGTACTTGGCAATGGAAGAAAAGAACGGACAGGACGGCGATCGCGCGGAGCCCGTCAATATCGGGTCTATAATACATTTCGGCGCAAGCACTTTCCCCGAGATAGCACGAACCCGTGCATATCATCGCTTTTTTAACTTATCGTCACGAGCGACCGGCGGCCACACAATCAGATAATATGGTTTAGGCCGCACTCATTGATGCTTCCTTGCTCCGATGAAGCCTATGCTTCCTTGCAAAAGAATTTATGAAGCCTGCCTGACCGCCGTATTCAAGCCAGCGGAACCTCAGCGGAAGGGTTCCGTTTACCCCGGCGGGCAAACCGCGCCTTCAACCGCTCCAGCATCAAATAGATCACCGGCGTCGTGTAAAGCGTCAGGATCTGCGACACGACGAGGCCGCCGATGATCGTTATGCCGAGCGGCCGGCGCAACTCCGAGCCCGGTCCGATCGCGACCGCAAGCGGGATCGCCCCGAGAAGCGCCGCTAGCGTCGTCATCAGGATCGGCCGGAAGCGCTGCAGGCAGGCGTCGTAGATGGCATCGTGCGGCGATAACCCGAGTTCGCGCTCGGCGTTGATCGCGAAATCGACGAGCATGATGCCGTTCTTCTTGACGATGCCGATGAGCAGAATGACGCCGATGAGCGCTATGACGGAAAGATCCATATGCGCCATCTGCAAGGCGAGCAGCGCCCCGAGGCCCGCGGACGGCAAGGTCGAGATGATGGTCAGCGGGTGCGCAAGGCTCTCATAGAGAACGCCGAGCACGATGTAGATCGAGATCAGCGCCGCCGCGATCAGCAGCGTTTGCATGCGAGCTTGCTCGGCGAACGCCTTGGCATCACCCGCGGGCTCGGCCCGGATGGATTCCGGCATGTGCAGGTTCTGCAGTGCGCTGTCGATCGCTCGCAGACTGGTGTCGATGCTAACGCCCGGCTTCAGGCTGTAGTTGATCGTCACCGAAGGGAACGGCCCCTGGTGGTTGACGACGAGCGGCGCGACGCCTTCGGTCGTGGTGATGAGGCTCGACAGCGGCACCTGCCGAGTTCGGTCGATGGTCGGCACGTAGATGCGCGACAGATCCTTCGGCTGGCCCTGCAACTTCGGATCGACCTCGAGAACGACCTTGTACTGGTTGCGATCGCCGTAGATCGTTGAGAACTGGGTTTGCGAGAACGCATTCGACATCGCGTTGTCGATGTCGGCGATCGCAACGTTCAGGCGCGAAGCGACATCGCGATTGATGTTGACGTTGAGCTGAAGCCCGCCGGCTTCGCGATCCGAGCTGACGTCGACCACGCCGGGGATCGCGCGCACCGCCGCAAGTGCTTTCGGCACCCATTCGTAGAGATCGTCGGCGCTGAGCGACCAAAGCGAATACTGATAATCCGCCTTGCCCGCGCGCGCGCCGGCGCGGATATCTCGCGACGGCATCAGGCGTGTCGCCAGACCGACGATCTTGTTCAGCGGCTTCCGCAGCCGGTCGATCACATCGGCGGTCGGCACGCCGCCGCGCTCATTGACCGGCTTCAGGCTGACGTACATGCGACCCTGGTTTTGCGTCGGATTGAAACCGCCCGCACCCATCGACGAGCCGACATTGGCGACCGCCGGATCGGCGAGAATGACCTTGAGCGCCTGATCCTGCAGCCGCTTCATCTCGGCGAACGAGACGTCCGCATTGGCCTCCGTCGCCGCAATGATGAGCCCGGTGTCGTCGTCCGGCAGATAGCCTTTCGGCAGGACCGCGTAGAAATGCACCGTCAGGACGATCGTCGCGATGAAAACCGTCAGCATGACGAGTTGATTGCGCAGCGCGATCCGCAGCGTGAAGGCATACGCGCGCACGACGGCGCTCAATGCTCCTTCAAAAATCCGGTCGGCGAGATTGCGATGCTCCTCGGCGCCGGCCTTGATGAAGTGCGCGCAAATCATCGGCGTCACGGTCAACGAGACGACGGCCGAGATGACGATGGCGAACGTCAGCGTCATCGCAAACTCGTGCATCAGGCGGCCGACGATCCCCGTCATGAACAGAACCGGGATGAATGCCGCGATGAGAGACACCGAAATCGAGATGACCGTGAAGCCGATCTGGCGCGAGCCCTCGAACGCCGCCGCCATCGGCTTCATGCCTTTTTCCATGTTGCGGTAGACGTTTTCGATCATCACGATCGCGTCGTCGACGACGAAACCGACCGCTACGGCCAGCGCCATCAGTGTCAGGTTGTTGATCGAGAAGCCCGCAGCCCACATCGCTGCGCACGTTCCGGCAAGTGACAGCGGCACCGTAATTCCGGCGGCAATCGTGGGCGTCGAGCGCCTGAGAAAGACAAAGACCACCGACATCACCAGCAGGCACGTCAAACCGAGCGTGAACTGCATGTCGTGGACGGAGGCGCGGATGGTCGCGGTGCGATCCGTCAAAATCGAAATGTCGATGCCGGCAGGAATCCACTCCTTGAGGTGGGGCAGCAGCGCCTTGACGCCGTCGACCGTGTCGATGACGTTCGCCTCAGGCGTCTTGGTGATGATGAGAAGAACGGCGGGCGAAGAGCCGAAACGCGCAAGGGACCGGGCGTTTCGCGTCGCCTTGACGACCTTTGCCACGTCGCCGACCTTCACGACATCGCCGTTTGGCATGTTCTTGACGACGATATCCTCGTAGTCTTCCGGCTCGCTCATCTGCGCATTGGATTGCAGGGCGATCACCTGGTTTGGACCGTCGATAGAGCCGATCGGCGACAAATCATTGGCCGCGCTCACCGCATTTTTGACGTCGTCGAAGCTGACGCCCATCGACGCCACCAGCGTCGGATCGACTTGAATGCGCGTCGCCGGCT
>JBEVLH010000047.1:0-5234 GCA_040509255.1 Hyphomicrobium sp.
GCCACATTCATCAGCTGATGCAGAAGGTCGAAGGCAACGTCACGTTCCATACCGCACGCTCGACGGCGTTTCCCCAGCCGGCGCCGGGTGCAGCGCCGTCGCCCGGTCCGATGCTGGTGCCGGCCGAGAAGCTCCGAAGCATGCTTGGAATAACAAGCGTGGAATTTAAGCGAAATGACTCTCCTCTCGCCATAACCGACATATCGTTGGCGGTGTCGTAATATGCAATTCGACACGATAAGCACGGTTGCGGCACTTGCCGCTGGGACCGCGTTGGGGATGCTCTTTCTTATGTCTCAGGTCCACGCGGCCCCAGATGCTTCTCATGGCGAGCAGATTTACCAGAGTTGCCAGGACTGCCACTCGCTCGACACCAATGATGTCGGCCCAAAACATCGCGGTGTGTTTGGCAGAAAGGCAGCGTCGGTTCCCGATTACAGCTATTCCGCTGCCCTGAAAAACTCTGGTATTATTTGGGACCAAGACAGCCTCGATCGATGGTTGACCGATCCGCAAAAGCTCGTACCGGGTTCGAAGATGTTCTTTCATCTCGATGCTGCTCAGGACCGGGCCGACGTCATCGAGTATTTAAAGGAACGGGCGAAGTGAATTGCGGCACCGCGCGATGCGAGGCGTGATGGACGAACGGCAGCTATTCAGCGAGGCGGTGCTCCCCCACGTCAACGACGCGCTGTCGCTCGCGCGTTGGCTGACGGGGAATGCCGCCGACGCCGAAGATGTCGTGCAGGAGGCGTGCATGCGGGCTTTCGCTGCCATTGCCTCGGTCCAAAACACTAATGCCCGAGCTTGGCTTCTCGCGATCGTCCGCAATACGGCATTCACCTGGATTGCAAAGAACCGACCCAAGGCAGTCGTAACCACCGATGACACGGCACTCTTTGAACAGGCTGGGCTTGAAATGGCTGAACCACAGGCATCGCCGGAGGCGTTGCTGATAGAGAAAACCGATGCCGAGCATTTGCACCTTGCGATCGCGGCGCTCCCCCTGTCCTATCGCGAGGTGCTGGTTCTGAGAGAGATCGAAGATCTCAGCTATCAGGAAATCTCCAAAGTCTTGTCCATCCCGATCGGCACTGTGATGTCACGCCTGGCGCGCGCAAGAAACTTGCTCATCCAGCGCATCGGCATGGCGGCCAAAGGGAAGGTGGGTGCGGCATGAACAAGCCACCGTCCTGGTCCTCGCGCGAAGAATCTCTTCTTCTGTTGAATGCTTATCTCGACAACGAACTCGACGCCGCTTCCGTATTGGACATCGAACGCCGCTTGGCAACCGATCCGGCACTCCGAGCCGAGCACGACCGGCTTGGGCAATTACGAAGCAAGTTAGCGTTGCACCTTTCGTCCCACCGCGGGGCAGACGATTTTCATCAGCGCATCGCTGCGATCGCTGAGCCAAAGCCGGATGTCGTCATACCGTTGCCGCCTCGCCCAGTCCGCTCTTACGCTTGGCGCCAGATGGCCGCCGCCGCGGCTATTGCCGTCGTCGTCACTGCCGGCGGTATGTACGGCGCGCTTCGTTCGAACAACGCGGCCAACGAGATTGCCGCCATTGTCGCCGATCACCAACGTGCCCTTCTTGCCGCGACGCCCTTCGACGTGGCGTCGAGCGACCGGCATACCGTCAAGCCGTGGTTCGACTCGAAGCTTGCCCTTTCGCCGCAGGTCTTTGATCTCGCTAGCTCAGGGTTCCCGCTCGCCGGCGGCCGCGTCGAAGTGATCGATGGCAAACCCGTTCCGGTTCTCGTTTATCAACGCCGCGCCCATATCATCAGTGTGGTTGCGGTACCGCGTTCAGGGCAGACGGCTACGACGGCGCCGCGACTGACGTCCACAAAAGACGGATACTTCGTAATCCAATGGCACGGCCGCGACTTCGACTATACCGTCGTCTCCGATCTTGCAGAAAACGAACTCGACGAATTCGTCGCGCGTTGGCGCGAGGCTGAGAGTTAATGGGCAAGCTGTCGGACTTAGCGGCGGTCACAGGCACCCACTGGACCACCATCACATCGCTTGAATTGATGGTCGCAGGCCAGTAGGGGAGGGAGCCAATCCTACCCGCGATGTATCGCGACCACACATTCATCGATTTGGTCGATTAAACCAAAACCCGCGGTTTGACACTTGATGGAAGTGTGCAGGGCTGGCATCACCGCGGGGTGGCGTGGCAGGTTGAGTTCCGATGACCCTATCAATAATTCGGCCCTGGAGGGTCTCTGTTGTCGTCCTAGCGATAGCTGTCATTGCCGGCCTGGCGGCAACGAGCTTTGACGTTGCAGCGAAACAGCGCACCCAGTCCCCCGAGGCGACGGCACCGCGAGACGCAGGCGAGCCGATCATGGCGATCGTTTCGATTAAGTCTCAGCGCGTCACTTTTTACGATGCCGACGGCTGGATCTTCAGCGCGCCGGTGTCCACCGGGGTTAAGGGGCGCGAAACGCCGGCCGGCGTCTTCGCTGTTATCGAGAAAGACATCGACCATCACTCGACGCTCTATGACGACGCTTCGATGCCTCATATGCAGCGGCTGACCTGGAACGGGATCGCGCTGCATGGTGGCCCCCTGCCAGGGTATGCTGCCTCCCACGGTTGCGTGCGGATGCCATACGGCTTTGCCGAGAAGCTGTTCGACCAGACCCAGATTGGGATGCGCGTAATCATTTCGCCTGGCGATGCATCGCCGGTCGACTTTTCTCACCCAGCACTGTTGGTGCCGACTGCGGAAGCAGTCGCAGCGGCGCCAGAGCGTGCCGAGACGCTCGATCGCGAGGCTGTTGAGGCGGCCGAAACAGCTAAAGAGACGAAAAGGTCAGCGGCGAAAGCCGCGCGCGAGGCGGCATCTTCGAAGGCATCGTTACGCACGCGGGAATGGGTAAAAGCCGAAGCTGACGCTGATCTTCGTTACGCCGAAAAGGCCGTCGCCGCCGCGAAGACCGATAAGGCGAAGGCGCGCGCCGAAGAACAAAAACTTAAGGCCGCTGCCAAGTCCACTGAACAGGCGACGAAACTCGACGCCGCCAAAGCCGATGCGACGTTGAAGGTCGATCTCGCAAGCAAAGCGGCGGATGCGGCCAAAGAGGCGGCGACCAAGAAAGTCGACAAGGCCAAAGCGGCCAATGACGCCAAGCTGGCGCTCGAACCGGTCTCGATTTACGTCAGCCGCGCGACCCAGAAGCTCTACGTACGGCGGAACACGCATAAGCAGTGGCCGGATGGCGGTGAGGTCTTCGATTCAAGCATCGAAGTTCCTGTCCAGATTCGGGATCCTGATCGCCCGATCGGCACTCACATATTCACGGCTATGGCGAGCAACGAGGCTGGCCTTCGCTGGACTGCCGTTACGATCGATAACCGCGACGACGCCAAGGACGCGCTTGATAGGGTGAGCTTCCCAAAAGAAGTTCTCGATCGCGTCGCGCCTACTGCTCTACCCAGATCGTCGATCATCGTCTCGGATGAGCCGCTAAGTCGAGAGACCAACTATCGTACCGAGTTCATTGCGGTACTGAGTAATGAGCCGCAGGGCGGCTTTATTACGCGCCGGCCTACGGTGGTGGCTACTCCCCCTCCTGTCGCGCAAACATGCGGCGGCTTTTTCGGTCTCTTTTGCCAGCCAAGCCCAAGCCCGGAACCTCGTCGCCGTCACAACCGCAATTCCCAGGCACAACGGGATCGATAGGAAAGAAACCCACGCGGCCCGGACCGTCAGCCGTAGACAAAGAAACTTTTTCCGCTTTGGCCATGACACGTTCGCCTCAAGTTTCAAACAGCGTATGACACGCCGAAAGCACCTTCTCCGGAAACTCCAATGCAATGGAGTGCGAGCACCGAGCCAGCAATGATATGTCTGCTTGCGGCAACGACTCCGCGATTTGCATGGTTACTTGCGCCGGAAATGCGATGTCATTCCTTCCGTGCAGCATGGAGACGGGAATTTTGATCCTCCGAAGCTCGTCCTCGGAAAGCAGCGTCTCGGTTACGAAGCGTTGTCGATCGCCTTCGAACATCGACACGAAGTACTCCTTATAGGCTTTATCGGCCCATAGGGTGTTTATCCTGTTCTCGATATAGGCCTCCGTAATATGTTTGCGATCGTAAATGAGGGTCTCCGCCAATGCGACGAGGTCGTCACGATCGTTGGGAAAGCTCCAGCAACGCATGGTGCCTTCGTTGACCGCAAAAGGCGCGCCCATCGATCCGGTGGTAAGCACCTTTGATATTCGGGGCTCGATCGCGGCAAGTTTCAGCGCTAAGGCGGCGGATAACGAGTGTCCGATCACACCGATCTTCTCGCCCGGCATTCGATCAATCATCGCCCTGCATTGCCGCACCCAGAAGTCGACATCGAAATAGGGTGGAACTGCGCGTCGGCCCGAGGAGCCAAACCCGATCAGGTCCATGCCAAAAATGTGATACCTCCGCGTCAACGGTTCAAGCACGAGGCGCCAGTTTGCAATTGTTGACGCTCCCGGGCCCGATCCGTGAATGAGAAGCAGCGGAAAACCCGATCCACCCTCGACGACATGAACGGGAATATCTTCAAATAGAAATTTAATACCTTGGGAAATTGGCACGTGATGCATGCTCCGCGGTCCTCTCCAGCTTTCATTAAGCTCGCGATGGCACGCGGAATGGAAGCTTTCCCAGATTGCGGAAAATTCGGTGAGAGACTGTCGCACGCGCGCAGCTGCGGCACGGCAGATTATCTCGGCCTACGGATTGTCAGGCTTTTAGAAACCAGCTTTTCGCCGTAGGTATCCGCCGGAACTGCGGGTTATCTCTGCCGCGGCGGCGGAGATCTGAGCGCTCAACTGCAAAACGGCTTCATCGGTCAGTTGCGAGCTCGTGTCGGTGACCGAAACTGCGGCCACGCAATCGCCGAGTTCATTATGGATAGGGGCCGCGATGCAGCGGCGGCCGGTCATGCTTTCTTCGTTGTCGATGGCGATGCCACCTGCACGCACCGTGTGAAGCTCTTTGGCGAGAACCGACGGATCGCAGATCGTGCGGTCGGTTAATCGCGCCAAATTGCCGAAACCGAAACTCGCGGACTGGCGCAAGTCTGGCGAACTCGCGAGCAAAACTTTTCCCATGGCAGTGGCGTGGACGGGCAAACTGCTCCCGGGTGGAACTGCCGGCGTCATTTGCATACGCTTGGCCTGCTTCACCAGGAGAATGCAGCCGCTTTCAAGAACGCCGAGACTGACGGTCGC
>JBEVLH010000048.1:0-4030 GCA_040509255.1 Hyphomicrobium sp.
CGTGGACGAAGAAGGCGATCAGACGCTCGCACTGCGCGCAGCCGGCGGATGTCGGGCGTCTTTTGCACATTTGCTCGAACGTCATTACGACCGGGTCTACCGCCTGGCTTGGCGTTGGTGCGGAAGCCGTGCCACCGCCGAGGACGTGGCGCAGGAGGTGGCGGTGAAGCTCGCCTCGGCGATACGGAGCTATCGAGCCGACGCTGCCTTCACGACCTGGCTTCACCGGATCGCCTATACCACGACTGTTGATTTCCTCCGCCGGAACCAAAGGATCATCGCGACGGAGCCGTCAGAGATCGTGAGGCTCATCGATGCGCGGGATGGCGCCGAGTTGGAGCATCCAGCCGCGAGCGATCTTTGGGAGGCGGTCAGATCTCTGCCGCAACAGCAGCGTGACGCGGTCTTGCTCGTTTACGGCGAAGACATGAGCCACGCCGACGCCGCCCAGGTCATCGGCTGCAGCGAGAAAACCGTTTCCTGGCATGTGCACGAAGCGAAGAAAAAACTGAAAGTGTTGCTCGAGGCGATTGACTGAAGCAATGACCAAACGTGAGCTCGAAAATCTGAAGAGCGCGGGCGTGCCACCATTGCGCGGGGCGGCGAAGCGTGCCGGCATCGATGCCGCCCTCGTTGCGTTCGACGCGTCTGCGAAGGATGAGCACACGAACTTCGAAACGACGTCCCAAGGAAACGTCCGCTCGCACCGTCCCATGCGGACGAGCAATCGAGAATGGAGTTTTCGCATGGGATACGCTTCACGTCAGAACATGGCTATCGCCGCATCGCTCGCGGCGTTGGTGATCGCGGCGCCGATTGCCTTCCGGACTTACGAGAATCCGCAGCAAGATCGGCGAGAGCGAGAATCCGCCGCGCCGTTGGTGCCCGCAAATCCGGCGGACGGCGAAGATAAGAAAAAGGCCGTCGGTCCCTATTCCTCCGGCCACGGCGATGCCAAGCAAGCTCTGGCATCCACCGCGGCTCTTTCGAACGATAGGCCCTCACCCCCGCCCCCGCCCGCGGCACCGCGAGAGTCGGAACCTGCGCCGATGACGAAGGCCGATCCCAGCGACGCGGTTGCCCGAGCATTGCCTCAGCGTTCGATGTCGTTTCTCGCCGGTGACGTCCTTGACCGCGCTAACAGAAGCGTGCGCACCGCCATCGTGGCAGACGAGCGGGCGGAGGACTTGAGCCCTGCCTCTCCTTACGCGGATCGCGACGTTTTCGAGGCGTCGAAGATCAATCCGGTCAAGCAGGTTGCCACCGATCCGGTTTCGACCTTTTCCGTCGATGTCGATACCGCGTCCTATGCCTTCGTGCGGCGTGCGCTCAATGCCGGCCATCTTCCACCGAAGGATGCGGTGCGCGTGGAAGAAATGATCAACTACTTTCCTTACGACTATCCCGCTCCCGCGACCCCGGACGTTCCCTTCAAGCCGACGGTGACGGTGATGCCCGCACCGTGGAAACCGACCGACATGCTCGTGCATATTGCGGTCAAGGGATACGACTTGAAGCGGGCCGAGCGGCCGCGCGCCAATCTCGTCTTCCTGCTCGACGTTTCCGGCTCGATGGAAAGCGAAGACCGCCTGCCACTCATTAAAACCGCGCTTCGCTTGCTTATCGATCAGCTGCAGGCCGACGATACGGTTGGCATCGTCACATATGCTTCGGGATCGGGGATTGCGCTGGAGCCGACGAAGATTTCGGACAAGCAGAAGATCCTGACCGCTATCGACAAGCTGGAGGCCGGCGGCTCGACCGACGGCGCCGACGGGATCGCTGACGCCTATCGGTTGGCAGAAGCGAATTTCGACAAAGCGGCGGTCAATCGCATCGTCCTTGCAACCGACGGAGACTTCAACGTCGGTGTCACCGATCGCGATCAGCTCAAAAGCATGATCGAGCGCAAACGCGCTTCCGGGATCTACCTTTCGATCCTGGGCGTGGGACACGGCAATCACAACGACGCTCTGATGCAGGCACTCGCGCAGAACGGCAACGGCACCGCAGCTTATGTCGATACCCTGAACGAAGCACGCAAAGTACTCGTCGATGAAGCGTCGTCGACGCTTTTCCCGATCGCGAAGGACGTCAAAGCGCAAGTCGAGTGGAATCCGGCGCGCGTGTCGGAATACCGTCTCATCGGCTATGAGACGCGAGCGCTTGCCCGCGAAGATTTCAACAACGATCAGGTTGATGCCGGCGACATTGGATCCGGCCACACGGTAACAGCGATCTATGAGATCACGCCGACGGGTGCGCCACGTCTCGTTGACGATTTGCGATATGGGACAGAAACATCCACTTCACACGAACGTGCGGCGAAAGCGGAAACGAGCGAGTTCGGATTTCTCAAGTTGCGGTATAAGAAGCCGGGTTCAGATGCGTCGGAGCTGATCTCGCTTCCAATCGCGGACACACTGGCGAAGCCGACCCTCAACGATGTTCCTCAGGACGTGCGATTTTCAGTCGCCGTCGCGGCATTTGGCGATCTGCTGCGGGGCGCCCCATATGAGTCGAAGTACTCGTTCGACGACGTCGTCTCGCTTGCCCAGGGCGCCAAAGGTGACGACCCGTACGGCTACCGCGCGGAATTTCTGAATCTCGCGCGTCTAGCGAAATCCGCCCGGCCTTAAGGCTCGGGCAGCTGAGAGAAGAGCGGTTGGTTGCGGGACCTGCCGCTCTTCTTTTTCCTTCTATTTCAACGCACTTGTCTCGCGTTCGGTCTTTTGGCGAATTTAGCCCGGCTTCCCGCCTCCGCCAAAATTTTACAAAACGAACATTCATTCGCCTTGCGGCGACCGTATTCTTCGGCCAAACAGAACGCTCGTTCGCTTTTCAGATCGAACATCGAGGGTCTGCATGCCGAAGTTGAAGCCAGATACGCAACGCGCGAGGCGAGAGCACATTCTCGATGCCGCTCTCCAATGTTTCGCTCGTGGCGGCTTTCACGCAACCACGATGCACGCGATTTGTAGGGAGGCCGGCGTTTCGCCCGGCGCGCTCTATGTTTATTTCGACAGCAAGGAAGCGCTGATCGCTGGTTTGTGCGAACGCGACCGCGCGGAATTCGCCGAACGGTTCGCCAATCTCGCGGCGGCGCCCGATTTTCTCGAAGCGCTCGCGCAGATCGGCGAGCACTACTTCGTCGACGAGTCGGCTGAAAAGCAGCGCTTCGTCGTTGAAATGGGGATCGAGGCGACGCGCAATCCGCGCATCGCCGAGATTTTCATGAGCGTCGACAAATTCTGCAACGACAGTTTCGAGGCCTTGTTTCGGCGACTTAAGGACGAAGGCCGGATCGCGCCGCGCGTCGATATTCCGACGCTGGTCAAAGTCTTCAATGTGTTCGGGGACGGCATGTTCTGGCGACGAGCCATTCAACCCGATGCCGACATCAGCAGCGTGCTGCCCATCATCATCGAATTGGTTGGAACGCTGATCAACCCGACGGACGGCGCAATCTTGCAGCCGAGAGCTGTGGCACGCGAGGCGAGGCAATGACCATGAGAAAATTCTTCTTTGGCCTTGTCGCGGCCGGTGCGGCCGCGGGCGCCTGCTACCTCTACATAGAAAAGCGCCACACCTCGGAGATCCAGGCAGCGCGTCTTGAAGCCGCGAAGCCTGTGTTCGCCCCGGCGATTACCGTTTCGAGGGCGGCCACGGACAATTTCATCGAGACCGCGGCGGTTTCCGGTTCGCTGGTACCGCGTGAAGAAATTCTCGTTTCTCCAGAAGCGGACGGCCTTCGCGTGCTCGAGCTTCTCGCCGACGAAGGCGATAACGTGAAAAAAGGTCAGGTACTGGCGCGACTGGTCGCCGAGCAACTCGATGCGCAGCTGGCACAGAACGACGCCAATCTCGCCCGCTCGAACGCCGCCATTGCGCAGGCACAAAGCCAAATCGTGCAGGCTGAGGCTCAAGCCAAGGAAGCACAAGCGCAGCTTGATCGCGCGGTGCCGCTCAAGCAATCGGGCTATCTCTCGGGCGCGACATACGATCAACGCGAAAGCGCGGCGCGTACGAC
>JBEVLH010000049.1:0-10275 GCA_040509255.1 Hyphomicrobium sp.
GGCGTGCGAGCGAGCTCATGGAATAAGGGACGGACCGCTGCTCGGCCAAATGCACGATCGCGTCGGGCCGCTCCGCTCTAACGATGTCGCGAAGGGAGCCGTAGTCATTGGCGATGTCGATGACCGCGTTCTCGATCGCTCTGCCGGTCACACTGCGCCAGGCGCGCAAACGCTCCTCAAGTGAGCAAATCGGTGTGAGCGATGCTGATTGGAGTTCGATGTCGATCTGGCGTCGGCAGAAATTATCGATGATCAAAACGTCATGGCCCGCTGCGGAGAGCGCGAGCGATAATGGCCAACCGCAAAATCCGTCGCCACCGAGAACGAAAATTTTCATCGGCCCAAAGGCCTCCCCACAGGCAAACCGCCAACAATCGAAGTATCAATATTCATTCTGTCCTCACCTTCAGAGGACTGTCTTCTAAAGGACCCCGGTTGATAGAAGCCGCGAGAATCCATTAAGGAACAATGAACCCGGCTTTCTTCAAAGCCGCTGACGGATGGAGCGGTTCGTTCGACGACCGGCTTCTTAATTTCGGCGGCTCGGACATGCCCCGGCCCTCGCGAAAGCTATCGCAGCGGTCGCTGAATTTACCATGGTTTTTGATCAAGGTCATTTGACGACCGCCCCGA
The DNA here is from genome assembly GCA_040509255.1 of Hyphomicrobium sp. Taxonomy (GTDB): domain Bacteria; phylum Pseudomonadota; class Alphaproteobacteria; order Rhizobiales; family Hyphomicrobiaceae; genus Hyphomicrobium_B. Next base: position 634 of record JBEVLH010000049.1, read on the forward strand.
AAAATCTCCCTTTACGCACGCCATGCGGCAGAAGCGATGAGCGGTCATTTCTACGCGACGAATGCTGCATTGTAGCGGGGACGGTTCGGCACATTCCGTGCACCTCTTCCAGGCTGCGATCGTATCGTGCCCCGACGATCGAGCGAGGCTCCGGACCTACGGCCCCAACATCATTTGGCTTAATTTGACACGCTCGTTGATGATCTATCCAACCATGCCTATTCTGAGCCAAATCCGGCGAGATTGATCGACTGGAGAGGAAAGTCTGTATGGCCGAGACTGTGCATTTCGACCCGCATCTTCAACGGCAGGCATCGCCACCAAAATCGGCACAACCTCTCAAAGACCACCCCGACGAGCTTCTTTTCGGCCTTCAGCAAACCGGGGCGACACTTCTTTTCCTGATAGTGTTCCTCTGGTGTTTAAGCGCCGCGAGTTTGGTCGTGGGCGCCTCGGGAAGCCGCTTCGTATCGATCGGTCTCTTAGCCGCCACTGCCGCTTTGGCCATCACATTTTCTCGGCGCTTGTTTTCCTCAAGTTGGCTCTACTCAACGATTATTCCAATCGCCGCCATTATTTTCTCCGTCGCGACGGCGTCGTTACTTTACGACACCTCGATTGACGGACAGCAATATCACTTCCAAGCTATCTACGCCTTTCAACACGGATGGAATCCTTTTGCGGGCCAAACGCCGCCGGACATCGGCATTCCCGCAGATATGTGGGTTTCGCATTATCCGGCAGCGTCCTGGCTCATCTCGGCGGCTCTGCTGACCGCCGGCCTGCCGCTTGAGTCAGTGAAGTGCGCCAATATCCTGGCGCTGTTCGCGAGCGGCCTCATTGTTCTCAACGCGACGCGTCGGCTCGGATTTGCCTGGTGGCCGGCGTTGGCTTTCACATGCGTCGCCGCTTTAAACCCGATCTCACTCGCTGAGCTATTCACGCGTATGAACGACGGCCTGCTGGCCTCATTGGTGCTCATTTTTATCGCAAGCGTTTCAGTTTGGGTATTGAAGGACGACAAACACTCGATTGTAATTGCGCTTGCAGCGATGCTGCTTGGTCTGAATTTGAAGTTTTCCGCCATTCCAATTTTCGCGATATTGGCCGGTGCGGCATCTATTGCAAAAATATACATTTCCGGCGCCAGGTCCGGCTTCCAGATGGGTTTGTTGTTGATGGTGTCCGGCATCATCGGAATTTTCGTGCTTGGAGCCAATCCCTACCTATTGAACTGGATAAGGTTTGGCCACCCTTTGTATCCGCTGATGGGGCCTGGCTCCGTCGACATAATGGCCGGCAATACGCCCGCGGCACTTTCATCTTTTTCCCCGCCGGCTCGCTTCTTTTACTCGTTGTTTGCCGCGACCCACTCGGGCTACGGCTCGGATATTTATCTGAAGTGGCCATTCAGCTTGAGTGCGACCGAATTGAGGGCCGCTGGCGGGGTGGATATCAGAATCGGAGGATTTGGACCGTTCTTTTCGGGCGCGCTTCTGGCAGCCCTGCTGCTGCTTCCTTGGGCTCTATTGAGCAGAAGGCTCTCATCCGCAGGAGTGTTCATGCTGACGCTCGCAGCGGTTATATCCATTTCGGCATTCGTAATGCCTCAGAATTGGTGGGCGCGTTATGTGCCACAATTCTGGCTTGTGCCGCTCCTGCTGGCGGGGGTGCTTTATGTGACGAACACCCGCTGGCTGCAGATCTCTGCCATGTGCGTGGCTGCCATCATGTTCGTCAACCTCTTAACGACCAGCGCCGTCGCCACGTACCTCGCGATCAAGCGGAGTGCCGCTGTGTCAGCTCAAATCCGCAGCCTGAAAAGTATTTCAAGCCCCCTCTGCATCGATGCGGAGTACGCGCAGTCCCGCATTGCAATTCTAAGGTCTGCGGGAATGCAGGTTCATCCCCTTTCCCATTCGTCGGTCTCGCCTTGCGCTGAGCCAATGGAGATTGCGGGATATGGCCCGGATCGAGCTGGCGGCAAAATATGCCCATGCCAGTGAGGCACGGGTTATGCCGCGGACCTTTATGCCGACGCCGCAGCCGGCATCCCGATTTCAGCAGCGAATGATGTAGCGTCAGGAAACCCGAAGACAGACAATCTCTAGGCTGTATAATTCTTCGGGGTGAGCACGCTTGTCGGAGCGGGAGGCAGAGTGGAGCGACGGCGAGACATAGATGGACTGAGGGCGATCGCTATTTTGCCGGTGGTCCTCTACCACGCTCACGTCCCATCCATATCCGGAGGCTTCGTCGGCGTCGACGTCTTCTTTGTTATCTCCGGATATCTAATTACCGGAATTATTCGAAGTGAATTACAAGCGGGATCGTTTTCGCTTGTGAATTTCTATGAGCGGCGGGCGCGCCGAATCCTACCAGCACTTTTCTTCATGATAGCGGCAAGCATCTTAGCGGCTGTAATTATCATGCGGCCCGAGCCGCTCGTTTCCTTCGCGAAATCGGTTTGGGCTGCGGCGCTGTTCTCATCGAATTTCTGGTTTTGGCGGACGGCTCGCAACGGATACTTTGATACATCGAGCGACTACCTGCCCCTTTTGCATACGTGGTCGCTTGCGGTTGAAGAGCAATTCTATCTCATCTTCCCGCTCGTGATGATTGCGCTCTGGCGCTTCTCGCGCACCGCCGTAGCAGGTGCCGTGGTAATCGGCTCGATAGGATCGCTGGTCCTTGCGCTCATAGCCATGGCGCGCTTTCCGCAGGCAGCATTCTATCTCGCGCCCCTTCGCGCCTGGGAACTGGGTATTGGCGCATCGCTGGCCCTGCTTCCGCAGCCGGAATTGCGTGCACGATGGATGCGTGAGTTGCTGGCCATGTGCGGTCTCATGATGATCGCGGGGCCCGTGTTCTTCTATAGCTATTTGACGTCGTTTCCGGGCCTCACTGCCGTGCCGCCTTGTCTGGGCGCCGCGGCATTGCTTCTGGCTGGCGCGCGGGGAAAGAACGTTACATCGTCGTTGTTGTCATCGGCGCCGCTGGTGGGGATCGGCATCATTTCGTATTCGCTCTACCTCTCGCACTGGCCGATCTTGTCGTTCCTGCGCTTGCGCTATGAAACCCTCGCACTAAGTCCAGTCGCCACGGCGCTTGCGATCTGCGCAGCATTCGCCATGGCGATTTTCTCCTGGGCTTTCGTAGAACGACCGTTCCTAAACCGCCGGCATCTGCGTACGAGGCAGGTTTTCGTTCTCTCGGGTTCGGCTATCGCGGCCTCTCTCGCAGCAGGCTTCATCGTTTCCTTCAGCGAAGGATTTCCGCAACGCATTCCGGCCGAAGCGCTGGCTTTCGCCGCGGCCGCCGAAGACGTCAATCCGGTGCGGGTCCAATGCATGGAGCGCTATCCGCCGTCGCTTTGCGAACTGGGTGACGCGGCTGTCAAACAATCGACATTCGCTCTTTGGGGGGATTCGTATGCGGACGCTGTCTATCCCGGTATCGACCATGCGAGCCGGGCAAAAGGCGTGCGGGGCTTCTTTGCCTCCGCTGCCTCTTGCCCACCGCTGATCGGGGTCGGCGAGAAAGGTTCAGCGTGCAGGGAATTCAACGATGAAATGATCAAGTTTCTTCACGCCCGACCTGAAATCGAAACGGTGATTCTTATCGCCCGTTGGCCCGTTTACGAGACCGGGGGCCGCCCGCCGTGGGGTGGCACGCCGCGAAATCCTGCCGTTCTCGTCGATGACGAAAGCCCAGATCCTCAATCGCGAAGCAATGCGGTCGTTTTCATGCGTGGCATCAAGCGGACAATCGATGAGCTTATCGCCCTCGACCGCCGCGTTGTCATCATCGCGGAAGTGCCTGAGATGGGGTGGAGTGTTCCTCATCACCTTTATCTTCAGGCGTATTGGGGTGATCCCCTTCCGCCTATTCCAAGTTTGGCAGATCTCGACCGACGCAATGCCGGAGTTCTCGCCGCCTTCGAGGCAGTCGAGAAGCCAGGAAAAGTCAGGGTGGTTCGAGTGGCTCCGGCGCTGTGTCAGAGCGGATGCCCCGTGATGTATAGGAACCGATCGGCGTATTGGGACGACAATCACTTTACGGCGTTCTACTCGGAGGCGCTGGCGCCGATGTTCGAGGCTTTGGTGTTAAGCGCCGTTGTAAAGCCTCCGCCGCAACTGCGCTCATCGAGCGCCGTGCGATGACGGTGCTGTCACCGCAGGCCGAACTCGATAAGCGGCGATGGCAAAGGGCGGTTTGCCACCGCCGTCATCGTCGCCCTCCCCAAAAAGCGGTACGCTGTTCGCCTGCGCTTGAAATTTCGGCGCGATGCTATTGTCTTCATTGACCGCCAGAGATCATATTCATCACTGCTTCCGAGATTGGTACGAAAGCGATGAAGCAATTGCAGTTTCGCCAGGGGATCGCGATAATTGCCATCGTACCTCTCATTGTTCTTGCGTCGGTATTGATATACGGCACCGCCGATATTCTTCTCTCGAAGTTGCTCGATCCACAATCTCCAGATCTGTCCGGCAGCACGCTCCGGGTCATTCGAAAGCTGAGCTATTGTAATTTTATTCAATGCCATGGCCCCGACTCTTGGGGACCGATGGGAAAAGCGTTGGCGGTTCTAAATGGTTCGCAATCGGACAGGCTCTACGAAACGATTTTCTTTGCAGGCGCCGCAAAATTTCAATATCCGCCAACCTCGTTACTTCTTTACGACCTGTTGCATTCCGTTGGATTGGCGAACGCCGTCACGCTCAACAATTTGAATCTTGCACTTTTTCTACTTAACGCGGCTCTGGTTGTTTTGATTTTTCGATCTGCCCTTCACTCGACGGGTCGAGATGCACGCGTGGGCGCTGGCACCTGGGCTATACTCATAGCGTCGGCGCTCCTGTTTTACCCGACACTCTCCGGTCTTGAAATTGGCCAGGTGCAGATCTGGATCAATGCCCTTTTCAGCGCCGCCTGCCTCTCGTGGCTGAAGGACAAGCGCCTGCTCGCCGGCGTCTTTATCGGTCTGGCCCTAACTCTCAAGCCACAGTTCGCGCTCTTTGGGTTATGGGCACTTGTTTGGAGAGAACGTGCTTTTCTGTTCGGCCTGCTTCTATCATTCGTGCCGCTAACGCTGCTCTCGTTAGCTAGATACGGCCTCCACAACCATATCGAATATTTGAATGTTCTCTCCTTCCTATCGCAGCACGGGGAGATCTATTTCGAAAATCAGACGATGAATGGCCTGATAGGCCGGCTCGTCTTTGTGGACAGCGATAACAGTGATTTTAGTGGTCACACCTTCCCGCCCTTCAATACAGTTGTGTGGTTGGCGAGCATCGCAACAGCGGCCGCTCTTTTTCTTGTGGCGATTTACAAACCGCCTTACGAACGCGGCCAGTCCGCCAACATCTTTGATTTTGCAATTGTCGGCCTCTGCGCGGTCGTGGCGGCGCCCATCGCGTGGGAGCATCATTACGCGATTTTACTCCCATTTCTTTTCGTATCGCTCTCGAGAATCTACTCGGACGTATCCGCTCGTGATGCTTCGTTGCAGTTGCTAGCTCTTACGGTCGCGTGGGTCCTGATCGCTAATAGCTTCAATATCGCCAACGTTTCGAAGAGTACTCCCCTCAATATTTTGCAATCCTACAGATTTGCCGGCGGGCTGATCTTTCTGTTTTTGTTGGTACATCAACGGCGACGTCTAGCGAACGATTTTGCTTATGAACCGCACCAGTCGCTGGCTGCATCAAGGAGGGTTCACGCGTCGAATGGACGGGCTCGAACCCCAGCTCCGACCGAACAATGAAGTTGAAATTCATCGCGACTATCGCCGTGTCCTCTGGGCGTCGGCGCTGCGTCTCAGCGCTTGCTGAATCCTACGACATCGGAGATTGATGCTCGGCTGCGCACCAACCCACGATACGTCCCATCACACCGATGTGTCGATTGCTCGGCGCGGAGCGTCGGGCGTCTGCTCTTGCGACGCGGGGCCGACGAGCCGGTCGAGGCAATCGGATAGCGCTTCGCTCCAGGGGCGTAGGGTAATGCCGTAAACGCGCGCGAGCTTGTCGGTCGAAAGGACCGAATAGGCGGGGCGTCGGGCCTTGGTCGGATAATCCTTGGTACCGATGGGGCGCACGACGGCGCGCGGCGCGCCGCGCTGTGCAGCGCCGTCGACGATGGCGGCGGCAAAGTTGAACCATGTCGTGTCGTTGGCATTCACGGCGTGGAACGTCCCGAATAGGCCGGGATCGTCGGGGGCGCTGTCCAGCCGCTCGATCAGGGTGCGTATCACGCCGGCGAGGTCAGGCGCATACGTCGGGTTGCCGTGCTGGTCGTCGACCACGTTGAGTTCGGGCCGTTCGTTATTGAGCCGCAGCATCGTCTTGACGAAGTTGCCGCCGAACGGGCTGAAGACCCAAGCCGTGCGCAGGATGACGTGCCGGGGATTGGCCGTCGCGACGCGTGTTTCGCCGGCGAGCTTGCTCTCGCCATAAACGCCCGTCGGCGCGGTTGCGTCGGTCTCGACGTAGGGCGAGCGCTTGTGCCCGTCGAAGACGTAATCGGTCGAGACGTGAATGATCGCAGCGCCTGCTGCCGCCGCTGCGGCCGATACCGCTTCGGCTCCGGTCGCGTTCACCGCAAACGCCGCCTCGGGCTCATCCTCGGCGCGATCGACGGCGGTATAGGCGGCTGCGTTGACGACGACGCGCGGGCCCGCGGTTCGAATTGCGGCCTTCACGGACTCGGGATTGCCGAGATCAACGTCTGGCCGCCCGATTTGCGCGACGCGACTTCCGTGCGCCGTCAGGATTTCGTAGAGCGACCGGCTGAGCTGGCCGTTTCGACCGATGATGAGAATGCCGCCGGGCTCAGCGGTCACGAGCCGGCCTCCGCAGTGCGGGCGCGCTTGGCGTCATCGCCGCCGAGCAGGCCGAGCCTCGCGCCGGAATAGACGTTCTCGCGCAGCGGCCGCCACCAGCCGTCGTTGTTCAGATACCATTCGACGGTCGCGGCAATGCCGGTGTCGAAAGTTTTTTGGGCGCGCCAGCCGAGTTCTTTTTCGATCTTGGTTGGATCGATGGCGTAGCGCCGGTCATGTCCGGGCCGATCCGGCACGAACGTAATCAGGTTTCGGCGCGGGCTCTCACCCGGCGCGACGGCATCGAGCAGATCGCAGATGCGCTCGACGACGGCGATGTTTTCCATCGGCGCGCGGCCGCCGACATTGTACGTCTCGCCGACGCGCCCGCGCTCCAGCACGGTGGTCAGCGCCCTCACGTGATCTTCGACGAACAGCCAGTCGCGTACCTGCCGGCCGTCGCCATAGACCGGCAGCGGTTTTCGCTCGAGCGCGTTGAGGAGAACGAGCGGGATAAGCTTTTCCGGGAAGTGATATGGCCCGTAGTTGTTCGAGCAGTTCGTAATCAGCGTCGGCAGCCCATAGGTCTCGCGCCAGGCTGCAACGAGGTGATCAGACGATGCCTTGCTCGCCGAGTAGGGTGAGCGCGGATCGTAGGCGGTCGTTTCTACGAAAAAGCCGCCGGACGGCAAGCTGCCGTAAACTTCATCGGTCGAGACGTGCAGAAACCGGAACGCGTCGCGGCGTTCGCTTTGAAGCGCGTTCCAATAACGGCGGCTCGCCTCTAGAAGGACGTGCGTCCCCAAGATATTGGTTTTGATGAACTCGGCCGACGACGAAATCGAACGATCGACGTGGCTTTCAGCCGCCAGATGCATGACGGCGTCGGGCGCGAACTCGGAGAACAGGCGGTCGATCGTGCCAGCGTCGCAGATATCGGCGTGGGCGAAACGGTAATTGGTCTTGCCCTCGACAGAGGCGAGCGAGTCCAAGTTGGCCGCGTAGGTCAGCTTGTCGATGTTGAGAACGTCCCAGCCGCGCTCCAACACCAGGCTGCGGACGAGCGCAGACCCGATGAAGCCGGCGCCCCCTGTCACGATGACCTTCATCCTGGCCTCCGAAATCAGCGTTTAGTCAAAAACCGGCGGAACGTCCTTCAGCAGCGGAAGGATGGCATCCTTGCCCGAGACGATGGCGCTCGATACATCGACGGGCCAGTCGATCTTCAGATCCGGATCGGACCACAGAACGCCGCCTTCGGCATCCGGAGCGTATTCGCTGGAGACTTTGTAGATGATTTCGGTGTCGGGCTCGAGCGTACAAAACCCGTGGGCCAATCCGTGCGGGATGTAAAGCTGCAGCCCGTTCTCGGCCGAAAGTTCAACCGCCACATGTTGGCCGTACGTCGGCGACGAACGGCGCACGTCAACGGCGACGTCGATGAGCCGGCCACGGACCGCGCGCACGAGTTTCACCTGCGATTTCGGCGGCGCCTGGTAGTGCAAGCCCCTGACCGTACCCGCTTTCGACGACAGCGATTGGTTGTCCTGGACGAACACGTCGTGGATGCCATGCTGCGCAAGGCGCTTGGCGCTATAGACTTCCGAAAAGACACCCCGGATGTCGCGGAAGCGCACCGGACTCAGCAGAAAGACGCCCGGGATTTCAAGCTCGGTGAACTGCACGTCGGTCAATTTTGCTCCGATGAATACGTGACTTCATCGCCGCGCCGATGTCGGCAAATATGTTTGGTTTAAAAACACGTCAACTAGCGCCGATAATCCGGGAACGCGAGGCCTAAGTTTCACGTCTTCCCGTTTATCAATCATCGGGGTGCGCGAGCAACACTGCAACGTGCTTGGCAATGGCGAGCGACGCGGTCAAGCCCGGGCTTTCGATGCCATACAGCCCAACAAAGCCAGGAATGCCATGCTGCTGTTCGCCATGAATCGCAAAGTCGGCGGGAGGCATTCCTTCAGCGTAGATCTTCGGCCGGATGCCGGTGTAATCGGGCTTCAGCGCGCCCTCTGGGAGCCCTGGCCAATAGCGCCTGATTTCGCGCGCGAACTGCTGGCGTCGCAGATCTGGTTCGACGAACGCATAATCGAGATCATCCTGCCAATGGATGTCCGGACCGAACCGGGCGCCACCCGCCATGTCGAGCGTGACATGCACGCCAAGGGCGTCGGCCGAGGGCATGGGATAAATCAGGTGCGTGAACGGCGCCTTGGTGGCGAGCGAGAAATAGTGTCCCTTGGCGGGGTAGAGACGCGGCACCTCGTAGTCGGGCATGGCCCCGCCGAGCATCGCGCCGATCGCCGACGCGCCGAGGCCCGCTGAATTGACGAGCCGGGCGCATGATAGCTCGGTCGTCTCGCCACCCGATACGAGCGAAAGCCGAAATCCTTCGCCTTCAGTCCGCGAGATTCCGACGACCTCGGAATTGAAGGCGGTCTGGCCGCCGGCATCGAGCAGACGCGCCTCATACGCCGCCATCAAGGCGTGACCATCAACGATGCCGGTCGACGGCGAAAAAGTTGCAGCAACGCTTCTCACCTCGGGTTCGAGGCGACGAACATCATCGGTGGTGAGGCGCGTCAGATCGGTGACGCCGTTTCGCACGGCTCTCTCTTCAATGGCGGCGAGTTGCGCGACCTCAGCGTCGCTGGTTGCGACGAGAAGCTTGCCGCATCGCTTTACCGGCACGTCGTATTTTTGGGCAAAGACATAAAGCAACTCGCGCCCTTGGACGCAGAGTTTGGCGCGAAGCGATCCTTCCGGGTAATAGATGCCGGCGTGGATGACCTCGGAAT
>JBEVLH010000050.1:0-7013 GCA_040509255.1 Hyphomicrobium sp.
TGCTTTATGAGGAATTCATCGCGCCGGGCCTCATCGCGATGATCCTGCTCTTCAACGCCATGCAATCGTCGCTGTCGATGGTCTACGACCGCGAAACCGGCACGATGCGAACGCTGCTCGTCAGCCCGTTCCCTCGCTCGTTCCTGCTCCTGTCGAAGCTTCTGGGCGGTGTCTCCGTCGCGCTGCTGCAGGCCTATGCGTTCATGCTGGTCGCATGGTTCTGGGGCATCCAGCCCCCGCCGATTACCGAGGTGAAGCTGTTCACCTTTTACGATGCGCCCAGTTGGGCCGGAAACGCGTTCCCCGCGATGACCGACCCCATCATCCACCCGCTCTTTTCCGTTCCGGCATTCATCCAGCCGTTCGCGGGCTACATCACCGTCATCCCGGCAATCATACTCGCAGGTCTGATGCTGGGCTCCCTCGCCCTCTTCATGTCGTCCGTCATCAAGCAGCTCGAGAACTTCGCCGGCGTCATGAATTTCGTGATCTTCCCGATGTTCTTTGCCTCCTCCGCGCTCTATCCGCTGTGGCGCATCCGGGAGGCAAGCCCGCCGCTTTTCGAAATCTGCCGCCTTAACCCATTCACTTATGCGGTGGAATTGATCCGCTTCGGACTATATGGACAGGTCGATACGGTTTCGCTCGCCGTCGTTGTCGGCTGTACGGTCACCTTCCTCGCGGCGGCGGTCTTTGCTTACAATCCATCAAAGGGGTTGATCGCTCGGCGCGGCGGCCCCGGAGGAGCAGCCTGAGGTTTGAAATGTCCATGATCCGATCCATCTTCCGTCGCGCCCCGTTGCAAGCAGCACTCGTTCTCCTGGTCCCTGTCGTCTGCGTCGCGTCTCCGGCGCTCGCCGAGGAACCGGCGAAAGCCGAATGGCCCTGCGTCTATCGTAAGGTCCCGGTCCTTTCAGCCGGCACCATTTGGGACGGTCCCGCCATCACCGATCTGTCAAGCTGGCGCAAAGACGAGGCGATCCGCAAGCTTTCGCAGTACCTGATTTCACGACGCATCAAGGAAGACGAAGCCGAAGCCGCGCTCAAGAAATATGCCGCCGGCCTTCCGGCTGACATCCATGATGCAAAGCTGACGGAGCTTTTCGCGGCCGTGCTGACCCGGACCAACGAAGACCGGAAGATCGTGATGTCCGGCATCGAACGCTTTCACAAGCGCCAGGTCGAACGCTCAAAGGAAATCGAGAAGGAAGGCATCGACCTCCCGCCCGAAAATGAGATGGGCGTGACGGACGAGACGAACGGCCCGGCCGGCGAAATCTCCCAGCTTTCGAGCAAGGAAGAAAAATACAAATGGGAGATCCGCACGTTCCAGGAGAAGCAAGCGAATATCCCGATCGCTTGCGAGATCCCTCAGCTCATCGATGAGCGCGCCGGCGCCCTCGCACGCGCCATTCGCGCTCAAATGAAAAGCTAGGCGCGGGGCCGCCTCTCACTTCGGAATTTTCATGGGCAGCGCACGTCAATGCGCTGTCCGTATTTTTTCTTCACACTTCATTAGCCTTAACGCGTCCTTAACCAAGGTTGACATAGTCTCAATTCATCGGCCCTCGACGCCGGCCACTCCCGGCCCGAGGCCAGCATTTGCAAGTGGAAGTGTTGTCATCCCTAGTCTCGCGTTGTGAGGTTGACCATGCACTATGACGTTGTCTCTCGTGCCCTTGCTTACGTCTCCTGCTTCTCGACTTTGAGCCTGCTCATGACATCGATGGCAATCGCCGCCATCAATGTCGGCCGGATCTCGTCGCCTTGCGGTCCCAATGCCTGCGTTGCAGGTGTTCTGATCAGCAAAGATGGCCAGTTCGGCTCCCTAACAAACCAAGCTCAAATCGACGCTCTGGCAGTGAAGCTCTGGTCCGTCAAAGTCTGAAGAAAAAAATACTCTCGCCGATGAATGCGATGGCCTGTTCGCGACAGGCCCGCGCGATTGGCGGCGGGAGGGGAATGCCACGGCCTACGAAGCACTGCGATAATATCTACGACCAATACCAATACGAATAATAAGCATGCCGCCCGGAACTCACGGACGGAACGTCGATCGACACTCGGAATGTCAGCGCGTTGGAAGTCCCCATTCCGGTTGGGGTGAAATGTCGAATGCCACGAACAGAAGGGCGCGGGTCAGGCCAGACTCGCGGCCTTTTGCTTTTTGACGACGGCATCGATCGCCTGCAACTCCGCGATGAGCGCTCCGAAATCCTTGAGCGGCACCATGTTCGGGCCGTCAGACGGCGCCCGGTCAGGATCTTGATGCGTCTCGATGAAAAGGCCCGCGACGCCCACCGCCACGGCCGCACGCGCCAGCACCGGCACGAACCGACGATCTCCGCCCGATGACGTCCCTTGCCCGCCCGGCTGCTGCACGGCGTGGGTCGCATCGAAAATGACCGGCGCGCCAGTCTCGGCCATTTGTGGCAGCGCCCGCATATCGACGACGAGCGTATTGTAGCCGAAGCTCGATCCGCGTTCGGTGACAAGTACATTGGGATTGCCCGAGCCCGTCACCTTGGCGACGACGTTCTTCATGTCCCACGGCGCCAGAAACTGCCCCTTCTTGATCTTGACGACACGACCCGTCTTTGCGGCCGCGATCAGCAGGTCGGTCTGCCGGCATAGGAAAGCCGGGATCTGCAGCACGTCGACCACTTCGCCGACGGCAGCGCATTGCTCGGCCTCGTGAACGTCCGTGACGACCGGCAGCCCGAACGTCTCCCGGATTTCAGCAAACACCGGCAATGCCGCCTCGAGGCCAATCCCGCGCCGACCCGTAAGGGACGTCCGGTTGGCCTTATCGAACGACGACTTGTAGACGAGACCGAACCCCAGCTTTTTGGAGACCTCGCTCAGGGCCGCCGCCATTTCTAGCGCGTGGGCCCGACTCTCCATCTGGCAGGGCCCAGCCAGAACAGCGATAGGCGCGTCATTCGCGAAAACCACGTCTCGAACCCGCACCTCAGCGGCCGGCTTCAACGTTTCATGCTGAGTCATGCCGGGGTTATAGCCGCCGCCACCGCCGCCCGCGACCCCCTTGCCGACTTTCCCAAACAAAAACGGCGGCCACTGGCCGCCGTTCAGGAACACAAAGGTTCGAATTCGTTAGATCAGGTCGATCTCGGCCGGCAGATAGCTCGTGACTTCGAGACCAACTTCCTGCTCGCGAACTTCGGGCTTCGTCCAGGTCTTCATGGTGTGTCCTCCTCGGTATTCCGACAGGTTTCTTCCTGTTGCTCAGTGAGATAGTTTGATAGCGCCGAAAATTCCAATCTCTTTTCGCTAACGCCGCCCAAACTTTTCGTGATCACGAAATGGTGAACCGTTATATCGTAACAATTGAATTCGCACTGGAAATGCCTCCGGCAAGGGTCCGCTTGTCGCCGCATTGAAGTTCGGACGTGCTAAGCCACAACGGCAAGCCGCGACTCGGGAGGCGGCAAAAAACAAAGCACGTGAGGACTCACCAAAATGCTCGGCAAATATCCTTGGCTTGAACCCGTCCTGATCGGCGCGGTGGTCGTGTTCATCCTCGATCTCATAGGCAATCTGATCTCGTTCTCGAACCGCGTCCTGAACGCGCTCGCGACCGCCATCGTGTTCGCCATCGTCTTCGGCGGCCTGCTCTACACGGGCGTTCTGACGCTCGACGTGAAGACGGTTACGACCGAGACGCCGGCGGTAACGACGACGACGCCGGCCACCACGACGCCGTAAGCGCGCGCGAACTCATCAGAAAAGCAGATCCCGGCGCGCGACGCCGGGATTATCGTTTGAGCGTATACGACGCGATCAGGACAGATCCGGCGTAACTTCGGCGACGTCCTTGGCCTTTTTCACGCTTCCCTCGAAGTGGGCACCATCCGAGACGGTCAGCCGCTCCTGCACGATGTCGGCATCGACGACCGAATGCTCATGCAGGATGACGTTCGACCCCTTGAGCTGCCCCTTGACGCCGCCCTGGATCGCAATCGTCCGCGCCGTGATGACGCCTTTGACATGGGCACCCTCGTCGACCGTCACGGTCTCGCCGTGAACGTCGCCCTCGATGTGGCCCTGGATCAACAGCGACCCTTTTGTTTTTAGGATAAGCTGCTGCCCGAAGATCGAGATGTCCGGGCCGAGGATGGATGTTGGCCGGTCGGCGGTTGCGGCACTTGAATAGCCGGGCGATGGATTGTTCGAGACAATTCCCATCGGACCGGAAAACCGCGGCGGTGGCGGTGTCACCGTTGCGGGCTGGCGCGTGCCTTCGGCGCGCGTGTCGGCTCGTGAATCGCGACTGAACATAGAAACCCCCTGGGATTGATCCACACTGAACATAAGAAAAGGGCATTTCCCGCTTCAGTGAGAAGGCCACGCGATTGCAGCGGGACGAGGGCATAAACCGGGAACGCGGATAGAGGGCGTGGATGAGATTTTTCGGGAGAGGTCCCCGCGCGGCGTTCTGGGCCGTTGTAACTCTGGCTCTGTCGGGCAGTAGCGGATTTGCGCTCGCCGACGAAAATCTCGCCCTGAAGATCGCCGCCTATCGCGCCAAGCTGGCCGAATACAACGAGGCCCGCTCCGCCTACGAACAACGAGCTGCGCCGTACTGGGCGACGATCTCGCAAAAGCGCAAAAAACGGATCGCAAAGCAGCACCAGGGCGAACGGCCGACGGCGAGCGACTATGTCATCGAGCAACCGCCGCTCTACACCGGTCCGCCCAAACCCGAAAATCCCGAAAAGCCCCACGCCGATGAGGGCGCGTACGTGCCCGTCGTCGCCGATTTTCTCGAGCAGGCCCAAACGCACTTCGACTTCACGCCGGACAAGCCCGCAAGCGACGACGACTATCGCCACGCCTACGCCAAAGCAGCGCTCGCGGCGGGCCTCAACGCCGAAGAGTGCGTGAAGATCTTCGCCTTCGAATCCGGCGGCAACGGCGGCTACGCGGTCCAGGCGGGCCTCGAATACGACCGCCCCGGCGCTCGCGCGATCACGACCGCCCTTGGCTACAACCAGCTACTGACGACCAACAGCATCGAACTGCTCGCCGAAGCCGGAGACCAGATCCTCGCGAATTTGCGCGCGAAGGCGAGCGCCGCCGATGACGCGCGACGCGAACGGCTCGTCCAAAAAATCGCGACCCTGAAGGAAATGATAGCGTTCAGCCGAAGCGTGCCGGACCGCTGGGCCGATCACACCCGTTTGGCCGGCACCGCCAAGGGCCTCGCCCTGCATGCGCTCGTTTTGGATGTCGACATCGGCCCGCTGCTGCAGGTCCACAAGCTGCTGACGTCTGTCGCGTATGCCAAGCGCAAAGGCTACACCGCGCCGCTCACGGCGGCAGAGCTCGAGATGATGAACCTGACGGGCGACGGCAACGGCTTCGACATGGTCACGATGCCGGACACGCTGCGCAAGAAAGTCCCGACTTCGAACTTCTTCCAACGCGGCGGCTATGAGCGCAATCCTGTCGCGATCAGAAACAACACCGTCGCCGCCCTCCTCGCCGCCACCGACGCCAAGATGGAGGAGGAAGCACAGTTGCCGAGCGCCCAAGCACT
Organism: Hyphomicrobium sp.; assembly: GCA_040509255.1. Classification (GTDB taxonomy): domain Bacteria; phylum Pseudomonadota; class Alphaproteobacteria; order Rhizobiales; family Hyphomicrobiaceae; genus Hyphomicrobium_B. The sequence goes on from JBEVLH010000050.1 coordinate 5,561, forward strand.
CGCAAGGGCATTCAAAGAGGTCAATTGATAGCCATTCGAGACGGACTACTGGGCGTCTATGCCGGCGATGCTGATAAGCGGCCGTAGGAAACCCTCGAAGTTGTTCGCCGTCCACTCGCGGCCCGGGGAATCGCTGACGAGCGAAAAACTCCGGCTGTTTCCAATCAGGCGAGCCTCGATCGTGAATCTCGTCGTATTGTCTGCCCAATCGACCTCGCGGCTGATTTGAAGCACACGCACGCCCTCGATCGTTCGCGACTTGGCGTCCGATACGCGCACATCTCGAATCTTGCCCTTACCCTTGTTCAGCTCGGCAAGCATGCGGTGATGCTTTTCGAAATCTTCGAGCGTCAAGTTCGACCGATGCGGCTGCGCTTTGTAGCTCACCACCGACCCGGCGGCACAGATTTGGCTCGCACAACGATAGTAGACGATTCCGTCCCGGCCGTTCTCTTGCTGCCAACCCTCGATGCCCAAGGAGATTGCGTCTTGAGCCGTTGCCGGCTGGCCTGAAGGAAAACCCGCGACCAGCGCTGCGGCGATCAAAACCCGTCCGATGAAACCGGCGCCTCGGTCGAGCATCACCATCACCTCACACCAACCGGCTCTGCACCACCGCCGCGCTGATGAAGCTTGCAAACAGCGGGTGCGGATCAAATGGCCGCGATTTTAATTCGGGATGATACTGCACGCCGATGAACCACGGGTGATCCGGATACTCGACCGTCTCGGGCAGTAGGCCATCTGGCGACGTCCCCGCGACCCGCAACCCAGCGCGCTCGAGATCGCCCCGGTACCGCATGTTGACTTCGTAGCGATGCCGATGCCGTTCCGAAATGTCGTTCGCTTTGTAAATGCTGGCGATCTTGCTGCCTTCAGCAAGCTGAGCCGCGTACGCGCCGAGCCGCATCGTACCGCCAAGCTCGCCACCCTGACGCCGCTGCTCGAGTTCGTTGCCGCGCATCCACTCCGTCATCATCGCGACGACAGGCTCTCGCGTCTCGCCGAATTCCGTCGAGCTTGCATCCTTGACGCCCGCGAGATTGCGCGCCGCTTCGATGCACGCCATCTGCATGCCGAAGCAGATGCCGAAATACGGCACCCGCCGCTCGCGCGCGAATTTGGCCGCGAGGATCTTGCCTTCCGATCCGCGCTCGCCAAATCCGCCCGGGACCAGAATGCCGTTTACGCCTTCAAGATAGGGCGCCGGGTCTTCACGCTCGAAAATTTCGCTTTCGATCCATTCGAGCCGCACCTTCACGCGGTTCGCGATGCCGCCGTGAACCAGCGCTTCGTTGAGCGATTTGTAGGCGTCCTTCAGGCCTGTGTACTTGCCGACGATCGCGATCGTGACCTGGCCCTCGGGCAAGGCGACCGCGCGAGAGATCGTCTCCCAGCGCAAAAGGTCGGGCTTTGGTGCGCCGGTAATTCCGAACGCCGCCAGCACTTCGCG
>JBEVLH010000051.1:0-6173 GCA_040509255.1 Hyphomicrobium sp.
ATGGACATCTACGGCAAATACACCGAGGTCCTCATTCGCTGGATGGAGCGTATCGAGGCCGGCCAGCCGCCGCTGATATTCGGTGACGGCAAGCAGACCATGGACTTCGTCTATATCGACGACGTCGCCCGCAGCAACATTCTGGCGTTGCAATCCGACGTATCCGACAAAGTCTACAACGTTGCGAGCGGTGTCGAGACATCGCTCAATGAGCTGGCTTATGCGCTGCTCCGCGTCATGGGCTCGACGATGAAACCTGAATACGGCCCGGAGCGGAAGGTAAACCCCGTCTCGCGCCGCCTCGCCGACACGACGGCCGCCGAGAAAGATCTCGGCTTCAAAGCCGAGGTCGATCTCGACGAGGGCCTCCGCCTTCTCGTCAACTGGTGGCAGCTGAAGCGTAAGAGCGCGGCATGATCCCGATCATGCGTCCGATCATGGATGAACGCGAGGCGGACGCCGTCCGCCGCGTCATCTTGAGCGGATGGACGACGCAGGGGCCGGAGGTCGCGGCATTCGAGAAAGAGTTCGCAGCGTTCGTCAATGCTCCATACGCATGCGCCGTGTCGAATTGCACCACAGCTCTTCATCTCGCGCTTCTCGCGCTGGGCGTGGGCGAGGATGATGAAGTCATAACCGTCAGCCACACCTTCATCGCGACGGCAAACGCCATACGCTATTGCGGCGCCACTCCTGTCTTCGTCGACATCGAGGAAGGGGGCTTCAACATCGACGCCGAGCTGATCGAAGCCGCAATCACGCCGAAGACGCGCGCGATCATCTGCGTGCATCAGATCGGAATGCCCTGCAATCTCCAGGCGGTGACGGCCGTCGCGGCCGCGCATGGTCTGCCGGTCGTCGAAGACGCCGCCTGCGGCATCGGCAGCGAGATCAACTGGAACGGCAATTGGGAACGCATCGGCGCGCCGCATGGCGACATCGCCTGCTTTTCCTTCCACCCCCGCAAGATCATGAACACCGGCGATGGCGGCATGCTCACGACGGCCAACCCGGAATGGGATGCGAAATTCCGTCTTCTGCGCCAGCACGGCATGAGCGTGCCCGACACCGTGCGGCACGGTTCGGCGCAGGTAATCTTCGAAGATTATCCGATCGTCGGATACAACTATCGCATGACCGACATCCAGGCTGCCGTCGGTCGCGAGCAGCTAAAGCGCGTGCCCGAAATCGTCGCCGCGCGCCGCGCGTTGGCCGATCGCTACGCCGCGCTGTTCAGCGATAACGCCGGCGTCAATGCGCCGAAGGAGCCGGCGTATGCCAAAAGCAATTGGCAAAGCTATTGCGTCCGCTTGCCCGACCGCGTCGACCAGAAGTCCGTCATGCAGGCGATGCTCGATGCCGGCATCGCAACGCGCCGGGGAATTATGTGCATCCATCGGGAAAAATCGTATTCGGACTACGCCGGGATGTCGCTGCCGCGCTCGGAAGCGGCGCAGGATCAGTGTATTGTTCTACCATTGTACTTGCAGATGACACCGGCAGAACAGGAGAGCGTCGTTACGACATTGAAGCACTCTTGCACTGCCACCGTGTGAGACTTTGATAACCAGAGCTGAGATTGAATTGGGAGCACTTTTCCTCCGGCAGCGGAGTAAATTGCAAGGCGTTCATACGAACCAAACCGGGGATGGTTACCATGAAACCGCGCGTCCCGAAGCGAGAAAACCCTATTTTGACGAACTTCGCGGAGTACGATTCCCTTATTCGGCGGGCAGAAGAGCTTTACGGAGAAGGCCGATTCCACGCCGCTTCGCTAAACGCTGCAGTAGGTGCTTGCGTTGCCGCCCATCGACATTGCGGCGTGTTTGCTAGCCCCAGGATCGAGCGGGTCCTCAATTCCATAGGCTTGTCGCTTGCAAACGAAGACGCGCCAGTTGACCCGGGTCGTCGCCGGCCGGACTCGATAAAGTCCGTGCTCCACGTCGCGACACAACTCGCCCCAGTGGGCGGCCTCACTCGCATGATTAGCCGCTGGGTCAACGCCGACAAAAAGCGGACGAACTCGCTAGTGCTTACTCAGCACCGTGGTCCAATTCCCGATCATACGAAAGAGGCTTTCGGGGCAAGCGGAGGTAAAATCCTCAAGCTCAACTCGCAACCCGGTGACCAGTTGTCGTGGGCGCTCACGCTGCGGCGGCTCGCGCAAGATTTCGATGCTGTAGTGCTCCACTTCCATTGTGAGGACGTGATCCCGCTGATCGCCTTTGCCGATCCGAAGTCTATGCCGCCGATTATTCTGCTCAACCATGCCGATCATATCTTCTGGATCGGCCCAAGTATCAGCAGCGTGATCGTTAGCTTGCGAGAGGCCGCGGCCGATATCGTCATAGGCCGGCGCGGCGTGGAGGAGCGTCGCAGCATCGTCATGCCAACGATAGTCGATCCGACCACACGCGAGAAATCTCGGATCGATGCCAAGAAATCGTTGGGCATCGATCCGGAAAGTGTTCTCATTCTCTCTGTCGCGAGAGGGGTCAAATATCGGACGATCCAGGGCATTACTTTTGCCGATCGCCATGCGAAAGTCCTGGCCGATAATCCCAAAGCCAGGCTCTTGGTCGTCGGCGTCGGTCATCCCGCGGATTGGGAGCAGGTGAAGAAGGACTTCCCCGGGCGCCTGACGACGATGCCCGAAACGGATTGTCCCCAAGCCTACTTTGAGGCAGCCGACATCTATGTCGATTCCTATCCGTTCGTGTCGTCGACCTCAATGATGGAAGCCGCAGGTTACGGGCTTCCTTTGCTCACAATCTTTGATGCACCCCGTGAAGCACGAATTTTTGCGATCAACCATGTGGGCCTCGACGGCACGTCCGTCATCGCGTCCTCACAAGAGGATTACGAAACAAAGCTTACGCGCCTGATCCGCGACGAAGACTATCGTCGCGAAGTGGCCAAAGCATCTCACGATGCGGTGGTGAGCAAGCATACACCGCCGGGTTGGCTTGCATTCCTCGATAGCGTTTATCAGCGTGCGATCGAGTTGCCGGCCCCGGATCCGGAAGATTTTATAAATCGTACGGATCTGGAGACGCCGTATCTTGGCGAGCCGGATTGCCGGCATCACAGTATCGTCGGATCGAATTTCAGCACGACTGATATGACGAAGGGTTTCATGGGAATGATGCCGTTTGCCGAACGGTACGCGACCTGGAAGCATCTTCGCCGCGACGGCAAGATTTCAGGATCTTCGCTTAAAGCTTTCCTCCCCTTTATCGCGCCGGAGTGGCTGAAGCGCCGAGTCGCAGACGGGAAATAACACGTCGCAAAATTGAGCGGCGCGCTCTATCTTCAGAAAGCGAACTGCTGCTTGAGGCGGGAGCGAAACCAACGAAGTCGAACGCGCCACAACTCCCCTCGAGAGATTTTTGAGGCCCTTCGCGCTTCGTAAAAGAAAGGCGTGCGCGCCAAATAGCTCCAGTAAAGCCACGCCCACGGATGGTAGGAGCCCGCGACCCAAGGCTTGGCAGATCCCGTGAAGTGTACGACAACCGCATCTTTGAGCAGTCGCCCGCCTGTGGTCGATCCTTTGCTGTTCGCTTCAATGACCGAAAGTCGCTGCACATTCCATTTTGGGTTCAGGGGCAGCCAATTGTCCCAAAAAGCCCAGTTTAACGCGTCCTGATCGCTGTACATAAGTTCGAGATTATTTTTGGCAAAGAACTCGATAGTTCTCAAGAAGCTCTGCTCGCGGCGAACCTTATCGAGATCAATGAGCAGGACACCGGCGTTGAAATATGGAGCCGGGGGATCGAGTTTCCATCGCGCTCCGAACGCGGCGGCGTCGACGTTTATGTCGGTAACGGCAGCGATCGGATATTTTCGAAGATCGGTAGTCCATAGCGCGCGTATATCGCCATTGATGACCACGTCTGAGTCAAGGTACAGAACCCGGTGACAATTGCGGGGCGCCAGATGTTCAAGACCTAATCGGAAAAGGGTGGCGCGCGTAATCCATTCCCTGTTTGCGAACGCTGGTAAATCTTGGTCGCGAACCTCGATCCAAACAAACCGCGACGAGAGCGAAGTTGCTTCTATCAGGTCGCGCGTCGACGCAGGAACTCCAGTGTGGAGAAGCAGAAATCGAAACCGCCCGCCCGGAGCGTTGCGGACCAACGAGACGATCACGGTCGCCGCGTGGGGAGCATAAGCGACGTCAAATCCGAGGGCGACGTCGATTTCTTCCACGCTATCGTCGGAACTCCGGTTCGCCTGAGAAACGGTCGCCTCCTGTCTTAGCATTTCCGCCGAGGCCCTAATTAACCGGGATGACGCTCAAAAGAAAATACGACGTTTGCGCCCTACTGCACGATTACGAATCGATCCTGTTCCTCGAAGACGAGGCCAGATGGAGCAACCGAAGGACGCGCCGTGGAGTCGGCATCCGAATGCGACCGCAGATCAAGGCCGCTTGCTTGAAAGGCAGAAGGATACGCAATCCGATTAGCCTAACCTTGAAGTTGTACGACGCGCGATCTACCCGCTGAAAGACCTGCGTCACTTGTGCGAGCGTTGCCACATGATGAAAGCCCGCCGCTTCCATCTGATATTTCAAAGTGATGATGTTGTTGTGAAGGTGCGACGCGCTTTCAACGGAGTCGCCGTCGCGCACGTCGAAATTAGCTAGTAGCCAGCCGCCGGGCCGAATGGCTCGATGGAGATCGGCCAACGTTTGCGTCAGATTCTTAACGTGGACGAGGGTATCGACTGCTGTAGCGATGTCGTATGCGGAAGTTTCCAGCGTTTCACGAGTAAGATCCAGCCGACGGGCGTGGTCCCCGCGCCGCTCCAATCGCCAGAAAGCGAAGTCGAGGAGTGGCTTTGATACGTCCGCTGCCGTGGAGGTGAAGCCCGAGCGCGAAAAGACCTGACTTGCTACGCCGACGCCCGATCCAAAATCGAGGTGACGACCGCCTGGACATTTCGCCTGCGCAAACTGGACGGCCAGAACCGAGGCAGGGAATCCAAACCCCTCGGCCTGCAGATAAGAGTACCAAAGCAAATCAAAGGACCAGGATTGCACAGTGTTGTAAAAGTCCTGGAGGCCATCTTCTGAAACCCGCTCGCGAGCGCTCCATTCCTTTACGCTCCAAGTCTCCCACTCGATGCACCGCGAATAGCATTCTTCCACCGAGTACCCGTAATACGTTGAGAGGTCCGACAGTATGGAATCGCGCACGTCGAATCCCGGAATACTCAGACAGCGTCTGAAGGTTTCCATTTCGGGAGATTGCCACGCCTTAAGCCTGTCCTCCGGCCACTCCGAAATATTAGGCGCGTCTTCAGCATGAGGATCGAGGTGACGTCCTTGTTTCTTTTGGTGAGGAATAAGGACGATTTCGCCGATCCCGCGCAGAATTCGGGAAATGGCCCCGACTTTGGCCGAGCTACTAGGAATTTCGGCTGAATTGCTCATCTCGACTGGGGATCATTGTTGAGGAGTAGGCAGTTTCAGACCAGGTCTGCGCAGTACGGAAGCAACGAAAGCTGATCGAAGCGGGGTCGCCGAAAAGAGTTGTTTCACCGTGAATATCGGCAAGGTCCGAAACGCGCCGAGGATGGCTCGAAGCGCGCCAGCCTGCTGCCCAGCTTGAGATCTGCTGATGGCGTGCGTTGAGAAGTATTCGTAGAATTGCCAGAGCGCAGCCGTATGTAAAGCGTAAAGCCTGCGGAAAGTTAAGCCGCGCAGGGTGCGCGCGTGGCGAAAAAAGATGCGTCTGGTATATCTCAGCCGTTTAAACTGCAGATCGTCGAAAGAACCCGGCTCGCGCTGTAGAAACAAAACACACGGTGTACTGATGAATCCGACGCGGCCGTTCCGGGCGACGCGCAATTGCCAATCCCAATCAGAGTCGCCGATCAGAGTTTCATCCATCAATCCATATTTGGCCACGGCATTGCCCCTAAAAACACTGCCGCCAACCTGTGGGAAATATCCGCCAAGCATCGTGCTGAACACGTCGCCGTCGTTGGGAAGGTTTTCGGGCCACGGCCCACTCAATGGCTGTCGCAAGGCGTTGGTGCTGACGATTTGTCCGAACACTGCTTCGTAATCAGGATGCGCGTCGAGGAACGCGATGTGGGGCCGTATGTGCTCAGGCAACCAGAGATCGTCGTCGTCGAGGAACGCAATGAATTCGCCGCTCGCGCGT
>JBEVLH010000052.1:0-5455 GCA_040509255.1 Hyphomicrobium sp.
AACGATACCCGGTTTCGCAGCTGTCGTTGCAGCTTCGTCCAAGGCAATTCGGCCACACCAACATCCGCAACACCACGGGCGAGGACGGACGCTGGATCATCATCGTCACGGAGCGGCCGCACATCGCTTTGCAGGATGAGTGCACCGAGGCGACGGACGCGTCGCGCTCTTACGGCACGCGCGTCGCTGTCAAAGATGATCTCGTCAACGGTCTCGATCGCATCGGGTGCTAAAGCTTCGATGTCGGCTTCGTCCGCGGCGAGCGCCAATGTGATGCGTGTCGCTGCCGCGCGGCCCTGCAGCTCGGCGACAACGAGATAGGGCGCAGATGCCAAGTGTTCCCCGGCGTCCATCTGACCTGCCCGACCATTCGCTAAAAGGAAGCTGCCGCGCTTTCCGCGATTTTTGGCGACGCGTTCGGGATAGGCTATCGCCAGTAGCGCGGCGGGAGACGGCTCGCCATCGTTACGAGAAGTCGGGGCAGGAACGCGCGTCGCCCATTGACGCGCGAGCGCTCGCATGCTCTCGGCGCGCGGCGACCGATCGCGACGAAAATTCACGAGACGCTGTTCGAGATCGACCGAGTTCCCTCCGATGCCCCGCTCGACGAGAATAGCCGCAATCTCGGCGGCGGCTTGCGCACTTCCTCGTTCGCCAGCCTTGAGAACCATTCTTGCCAGACGCGGCGGCAGGGGGAGATCACGCAGGCGACGGCCTTCGGTCGTGATCCGCCCATCGGCATCGAGCGCGCCGATGGCTTGGAGGTTTGCGCGCGCTGCAGTCAGGGCGCCCTCGGCGGGCGGGTCAAGCCAGGCAAGCGTGCGCGGATCGCTTGCACCCCATTCGGCGCAATCGAGGAGAAGGCCCGATAAATCGGCGGAGCGAACTTCAGGTTCCGCGAACGGGACGAGCCCCTGCGTCTCCGGTTCCTCCCAAAGGCGATAACACACACCCGGCTCGGTTCGACCGGCGCGGCCCCGGCGCTGGTCTGCAGATGCCCGCGAAACGCGAACCGTTTGCAGCCGCGTTATACCGACGTCCGGCTCATATCGGGGGACGCGTGCCATGCCGCTGTCGATGACGACACGGACACCTTCGATGGTAATCGACGTCTCCGCGATCGCGGTCGCAACGACGACTTTTCTTCGGCCGGACTTTGCCGGAGAGATGGCGCGGTCTTGCGCAGCAGGATCCAAACCGCCGAAAAGCGGCACGATATCGATCGTTGCGGGAAAGGCTTGTTCGCTCAAGCGTTCGGCGACGCGCGCGATTTCGCCTTGGCCTGGAAGAAATACGAGGATGGATCCGGTTTCGTTTGCGATCGCCCGGCGAACGGCAGCGACGACGTCGTCTTCGAGGCGCGACGCTTGGCGGCCGATATATCGCGTCTCGATCGGAAAGGCGCGTCCTTCGCTCTGGATTACTGGAGCGTCTCCGAGCAGCTTCGAAACGGACGCGGTGTGAAGCGTCGCCGACATCACCGCGATCCGCAGATCGGGTCGAAACGCCGCTCGCGCGTCGAGCGCAAGAGCAAGACCCAAATCAGCGTCGAGCGAACGCTCGTGGAATTCATCGAAGAGAACAGCTGCGACGCCCTTGAGTTCAGGGTCGTCGAGGATCATGCGCGTGAAGACGCCTTCGGTGATGACCTCAACGGCAACGCCAGGGCCGGTTCGGGAGTTAAGCCTTGCCCGCAGGCCGATGTCTTCACCGAGACGGCCGCCGGTTGTCACTACCATGCGCTCGGCTGCGGCCCGGGCTGCGATGCGGCGAGGTTCGAGTACCAGGATTTTGCCATTGCCGCGCCAGGCTTCGTCGAGAAGCGCGAGCGGGACGCGGGTCGTCTTTCCTGCGCCGGGCGCTGCGACCAGCACGGCCGATCCACTTGATCGGAGCGCCGCGCGAACGTCGTCGAGCACGGCGTCAATCGGCAGCGGCTCAGGAAACTGGCGATTGCTCATGGCCGGTGGACATACGCTTGTGCGTCGCTAATGCAAGCGCCGGTTCAGGACGTTCCTCCCGCGGCCTTGCGGATGGCATCGATATTGGCGCGATAACTTGCCTCGCTTCCGCCCTTGAAGACGGCCGAACCTGCCACCAGCACGTTAGCGCCTGCCTTGGCAACGAGAGGCGCCGTTTCGGCGGTGACGCCACCGTCGACCTCGATGTCGATCGGGCGCGAGCCAACAAGCGCCTTGACGCGGCGGATCTTGTCGACGACCGCCGGAATGAACGATTGGCCGCCAAAGCCAGGATTGACGCTCATCAGCAGGATGAGGTCGAGGCGATCGAGGACGTACTCAATGGCGCTCTCGGGTGTCGATGGGTTGAGAGAAACACCGGCTTTCTTGCCCAACGCCCGGATCGCCTGGAGCGAGCGATCGAGATGGGGGCCGGCCTCGGCATGCACCGTAATGATGTCGGCGCCGGCCGCCGCGAAATCGGCAAGATAGGGATCGACCGGAGCAATCATCAAATGCACGTCGAAGATCTTCTTCGATGCGCCGCGGACCGCTTTGATGACGGGCGCACCATACGTAATATTCGGAACGAAGTGCCCATCCATGACATCACAGTGGATCCAATCGGCGCCTGCGGCGTCGACGGCTCTGATCTCGTCGCCGAGCTTGCTGAAATCGGACGAGAGTATCGAAGGGGCGATCAGGAGAGGACGCGTCACGGGCTACCTTTCGATGCGTTCGATTAAATGACGCGCCGGCGCCGCTCAACGAGCTGCAAGATGAGCGGCGTCAGAATGAGCTGCATGGCGAGATCGAGCTTGCTGCCGGGAATGACGATGGAGTTAGCGCGCGACATGAAGCTGTCGTGGATCATCGACAGGAGATACGCGAAGTCGATGCCACGCGGCTCCCTGAACCTGATGATGACCATCGATTCGTCGGGTGTCGGAATCCAGCGCGCGATGAAAGGGTTCGAGGTATCGACCGTTGGAATGCGCTGGAAGTTGATATCGGTCTGAGTGAACTGCGGACAGATGTATTGGACGTAGTCGGGCATGCGCCTCAGGATGGATTGCGTAACATCTTCAGTCGTGTAGCCGCGCTCCGTACGGTCGCGCTGAATCTTCTGGATCCATTCGAGATTGATCACGGGCACGACGCCAATCTTCAAGTCAGCGTGGCGCGCGACATCCACTTCGCCCGTCACGATGGCACCGTGAAGGCCCTCATACATCAAGAGGTCTGTGTCGCGCGGGATTTCTTCCCACCGCGTAAAGGTGCCGATTGGTGTGCCGAACGTGCGTGCTTCCTCTTCATCGTGCACGTAATGACGAAACAGGCCCTTGCCATTTTCTGAATAGGTTCGAAACAGCGTTTCGAGCTCTTCTATGAGGTTTGCCTCGAGGCCGAAATGGCTGAAGTTGTGATTGCCGCGCTTGGCGGCGGCTTTCATCGCCTTTTCCATGCCGCAGCGATCGTAACGGTGAAAGGCATCGCCCTGGACAAACGCGGCCTTGACGTGCTCGCGACGGAAAATGTTGTCGAAGGTCTGCTTTACCGATGTCGTTCCGGCGCCGGAAGAGCCGGTAACTGAAATAATCGGATGCTTAATCGACATTGACGAGGCTCGACGCTCTTCGTTTCAAGTTCATGGCAATGCTCTGAAGAGGCCGCGACGGCCGAAGAGCGGGGAACGGTCGCCCTTGAATTCCTGGCCGCTATAGATGCGCATCACCCGATCGACCTCATCGCGCGATCCGCAGATCAGCGGTGTCTTCTGATGGAGAGACGCCGGCACGACGTCAAGAACCCGCTCGCGGCCAGTCGTCGCGCGGCCGCCCGCCTGCTCGATGATCCAGCTCAACGGATTGGCTTCGTACATGAGACGGATGCGTCCCTGATGGAAGCCCTTCCGACGATCGCCCGGATAAAGGTAGATGCCACCTCGTGCGAGAATGCGATAGATGTCCGCAACCGGAGAGCCCGTCCAGCGCATGCTGAAATCATGACCGCGCGGACCGTTCTCGCCGTTCTCGCAGTCATGGATATAGATGCGGATCGGATCATCCCAGTGGCGCGCGTTGGAGGCGTTGATGGCGTACTCGTTGGCTTCGGGCGGGATCGACACGTTGCGCGTGGTGAGGTGATAGACCTTCGTTTCCCGATCAAGGGTAAAGATCTGCGTGCCGTGGCCAACGGTGAGTGCCAGCACCGTCTGGGGACCGTAGACGAAAAATCCCGCGGCGAGCTGGTGCGAGCCAGGCCGCAGGAATGCCGCCTCGCCGTCGGCCGAGGGATGACGCGGTAGAATGGAAAAGATGGTGCCGACCGAGACGTTCGCATCGACGTTCGACGACCCATCGAGCGGATCGGTCGCGACCAAAAGCGGCGCGTTTTTCCGAATGCCGATTGGCAGCTCCGCTTCCTCCGAGGCAAGCGCCGCGACCGGAAGCTCCTGCAAAGCGGCGAGGATCAAATCGTTGGAGAGAACGTCTATTTCTTTTTGCTCGTCGAGCTCGCCCGCGCGTGCGACGACCCGGCCGAGCTTTCTACCAATCGCGCCACGACCAACAATTTCGGAAAGTCGTGTACTGGCGTCAGCGAGTGCAATGATGGTGTCCGCGACGTTCCCGCGCGTGCGGCCCTCAAGGGTCCAGTTCGAAAGATACTCACTCAACGTCGGGAGACTCATTATGCCCTTCCAGCGTCCCCGCCTAACGTTCGAGGCCGCCGCTTATCTAAACGTAACTCCGACACAGAAGCGAGACGACAGTTTCAAAATCAACGCCGCATGGAGGCGCGGTGCCGATTTGCTGGGGTGCAGCATAAAATCGCTAGGCGGTGGTGTTGTAGGTGCGCCCTCGGCGCGCTGCTGGTCGGCCGGTTAATCAATCAGGATTGACGACGCTCTACGGCTCAAACGTCGAACTCTTCGATCTTTGAAAAGGCCTGCCGTAACGCGTCGGACCAGGCGCCGGAAAGCTTACGGAAATATTCGTCGTCAGCGCTGATCCGTTTCTCACGCGTCACGTCCAAAGTATCGCGCTCGTAAATGACGAGATCGACGGGCATGCCGACCGAGAGGTTCGACCGCAGCGTTGAATCGAACGACAGCAGGATAAGCTTGGCGGCTTCTCCCAATCGCATGTCGGAACGGGCAACGCGATCGAGGATCGGCTTGCCGTACTTGTGCTCGCCAATTTGGAAAAAGGGAGTGTCATCCGTCGCTTCGATAAAGTTGCCTTCCGGATAAATCTGAAAGAGGCGAGGACGTTCGCCTTTGATCTGACCGCCGAAGATGAAGTTGGTATTGAAACCGAGCTTGCTAGCTTCAAGCGCGGCACCGTCGATGCGGCGAGCTTCGCGCACGGCGTCGCCGACGACGCGAGCGGCGCGATACATGTTGGGGACGTTGTAGAAAGTCGCGACCTCTTCGTCGGCTTCCTCGGCGAGATGCTCGTTAAGCAGACTGACGACAGCTTGAGTCACTGCAA
>JBEVLH010000053.1:0-11427 GCA_040509255.1 Hyphomicrobium sp.
TTCTTTAGGTCCGAGCCGTCGGCGGAGTTCATCCTTGCTTGCTCGTCCGCCCATTTCGCCCATGCGCGCCAACAGCCATAATTCGTCGGGCTGCAGATCGACTCCGAACCGCTTTGCCGCCTCCTCGTAGAAACGCCAGCGGTTTTCCTTGGCCGTAACGCGCGAGACGATCCGCTCAAGCTCCTCAAGCGACGTAGCATCGCGCGGCATTTGCAGCGGATCGTTATGAAACTCAGATTTGAGCGTCGTCCGCAGCGGCACTTCCTTGATCGCGAACGACAGCAGGAACGCCAGGAACGCCATCGCGGCCGCGGTCTGGAATACCGGCTGCAGTGACGATATGAAAAGGCCGTTGTAGGTCGCCTTCAGCGGGCCTGACAACGCGCTGATGGCGGCGGGATCGCTCATCGTGGCGGCAAGCTCGGGCGCCGCCGCCGCAATCCGCGAATTGAGCGTATAGGCGAAGATGGCGCCGAACAGCGCCGCTCCGACCGAACCGCCGACCGAGCGAAACAGCGTTGTCCCCGACGTCGCAACGCCGAGCTGCTCGTAATCAACCGCGTTCTGCACCGCCATCACCAGGATCTGCATCACCATGCCAAGGCCGAGGCCGAGCAGAAGCATGTAAAGCGATGCCGCCGTGGCCGACGTTTCGACCGTCATCTGCGACAGCAACGTCAACGCGACGGACATCAGGCCGGTCCCGACGATGGGAAAGATTTTGTAGCGACCGATCCTGCTGATGATCTGCCCGCTCGTGATCGAGCTGACGAACACGCCCAGCATCATCGGCGTCATGTGGAGACCGGCACTCGTCGGGTCGAGGCCTTTGACGATCTGCAGGTAAAGCGGCAGCAGCGTAATCGAACCAAACAGTGCGAGGCCGACGATGAAACCGATGGCCGTCGCGATGACGAAAGCGCGGTTGCGAAACAGCGACAACGGCAGCAGCGGGTCGACGGCGACCTTCATCTCGACGTAAACGAACGTCGCCAGAGACAGCGCACCAAGCAGCACGAACGCCAACAGGCTAACGGGCGCGTCTGTTGCGAGCGTCGCGCCGAGACTCGTGATGATGACGAGCGATGTCAGCGCCAGCGCCAGCAGGACGGCACCCGCATAATCGATGTCGATCTTCGATGCCTGCCGGTGCGGACGAAACGTCCTGTTGATGACCGCCAGCGCCAGAATGCCGAATGGCAGATTGATCAGAAAGATCCAACGCCATGATGCGTTATCGACGATGAAGCCGCCGATCAGCGGCCCGAGCACGGTCGAAAGCCCGAACACGCCGCCGAAAAATCCCTGATAGCGCCCGCGCTCTCGCGGCGGCACGACATCGCCGACAACGGCGATTGCCGTGACGATCAGGCCGCCACCGCCCAGCCCTTGCAGAATTCGAAAGGCGATGAGTTCGGGTAGGTTCGTCGCCATGCCGCACAGCGCCGAGCCGACGAGGAAAATCACGACCGCCGACTGCAACACAATTCGCCGCCCGAACAGATCGCCGAGCTTGCCGTAGAGTGGCACGACGATCGTCGTTGCAAGAAGATAGGCGGTCACGATCCAGGACAGATGCGACAGTCCGCCGATTTCGCGAACGATGGTCGGAAGTGCGGTCGCCACGATCGTTTGATCTAGCGAGGCCAGCAACAACACCAGCGCCAGCGCCGAGAAGATCGCGATGCGCTCTCGCGTGCTGGTTTCTGGCGGAGGCTGGCGTTCGGAAATGATATTAGGCATGCTATGAGAACGCCGACCTCGGCCGAATTGCAGCACGCAGAAAGCGGACTGAGACCAATCCCCACAGGAAATGTCAACTCACACCATGCGAGGCCAATTCGGTTGGCGTAATGTCGCCGTGGAACTCATTTGCCTCGCGCTTGTATTTCTTCGGCGGGTTTTTGAAACCACGAGATTTTTCTGCCCGTGCCGAGAGATGGCAGGCGTCCTTCGAGTAGCGCCGCATAAGCAACACAACTTCTCATAAGGTGCGGCCAGATCCGGGTCCGGTTGGCCCGTTCCTTCGAATATGCTAGCCCGGCTTCCACTAACGTCGAGGAATGGAATGCGCTCACTGACAACGGCAATCGTTGCGACAGTGTTGATGTGGCTGGCGGCGTTCCCCGCTTCAGCCAGCCCGACGCTGCTGTTCGAGCCGTCGACCGGGAAAATCCTGTACGGCGAGGACATCGACGATATCTGGCATCCCGCCTCACTGACGAAGCTGATGACCGCCTATGTCACCTTCGATGCGATCAAAAAGGGGGAGATCCATCTCTCCGACAAGATTCCCTGTTCGCTGGTCGCCACGCTTCAGCCGCCGAGTAAGGTCGGCTTGAAGGTCGGCCAGACCTTGACCGTTGAGCAGGCGCTGCAAGCCGTCATCATAAAATCGGCGAATGATGTCACCGTCATGCTGGCCGAAGCCATCTCCGGCAGCGAAGCCGCCTTCATCGAGCGCATGAACGTGACGGCGAAGCGCCTCGGCATGACGCACACGAGTTTCGTCAATACCAACGGCCTGCCAGACCCGGGACAGCTCACCAGCGCGCGAGACATCGCCAAGATCGCGCGCGCCGTCACCGCCGAATATCCTGAATACGCCAACTACTGGGCGATGCCCGCCATGCACATCGGCAAGCGTCGTCTCGGCAGCCACAACGCTTTGCTCAAGACCTTTCCGGGAGCCGACGGCCTCAAGACCGGGTTCACCTGCGATTCCGGTTACAACGTCGTTGCCAGCGCCACCCGCGATGGTCGCCGTCTGATGGCGGTCGTGCTCGGGGAATCATCCGGCAACGAGCGCGCAATTCGCGCCGCGAGTCTCCTGGAGTACGGCTTCCAGAACTACGACTGGAAGCAGATCTTCAATTCATCCACCATCGACACCGATCCGATGGATCCCAACTTCAAGACGGTCATGTCGGTGCGTGACAGCGTGGCGGCATGGGGATGCGGTGGCAAACGTCGCCACATGGCGGGCGGCAAGCACAAATCGAAACGCAAGCTCGCCGCGCAGAAAAGTGCCAAGCAAACTGCTGGTGCGCCGGATGACGCCAAATCGGCATTGAAGGGGCCGGAAGCCGACGATGGCTCCGATGATATTGTTCCGACAGCGCCCGAGCCGAAGGCCGCCGCTCAGGCGACGCAAGAATAACGCGCTCGCATCACGTCTCAGACTTGACGCTAAACCAACAATTCGAGCGGGCCATCGCGATAGATGCAGCCCGGCGGCTGCGCTGACTCAGGCGGCGACGCCTGATTGGGATTTGCTCCGCTATCGTCGCCGTCATCATCATTGTCCGGCTGCGAATTGTCGTCTGCCGATCCATCGCCTTGCGCCGGTGGCTCCTGGCCGTCGCTCGAAGATCCATCGTCGGGCTGAGCGTTTTGCGCGAGTTTCATTCCGGCACAATTGAACAATTCGGTACGTCCACTTTGGGCCGCATGCACCGTCGACGCGAAAGCGGCAACGACCCACACCATAAACGCCGACGCTACGGAAACCCTGACCATGCACGTCCGTCCTAGCTTTTTTCGGCTGTCTTCAGGGCAGCGAAACAAGAGGCGTTCAGTTTAACCAAATTTCGACAGGTACGGAAAGCGCAAGCATGCCTCTGGCGTCAAACTTGCTCCAGTGCATTTCGCCACATCTTATACGGGACGTAAGTAGGGACATCATGACTTCGCCATTCCGTGCGACAGCCAGCACCGATTTGGATTTCCCGCGACCTCCGCAAGACCTCGGCGCCATGGCCGAAGTGCTCGAAGGCGCACATGGCTCACACGCCGCAGGCATCGCCGACTTCTTCGCGCTTTACCATGGCCAACGGGGTGATGCCGGCAGGGCCTGGGCGTGGACCGGCATAGCCGAGCTTGTCCGCACGCGCGAACGCGAACGCATCGACGACAACTGAGCTACATCGGCGCGGCGAGAACGAGCGTCCAGAACGACTTGAATTCGGTGTGCGGATCCTGAACCAGCGCGATGCCCATATTCGTCGCGTCCGGCGTCAGCAGATTTTTGTTGTGACCCGGGCTGTCTTCCCAGCCCTTCATCACTTCGTTGAAATTGACCTGCCCGGTGCCGACGTTTTCAGCCGTCAGACGCGCCTTGTAACCGGTCCGCTTGACGCGATCCCATGGGTTTGAACCGTCCGAGCCATAATGCGAGATGCGGTCCCATTTCGCGAGGTCGCTCGAATGCGACTTCGCCGCTTCGGTTAGTTCCGGATTGAGCTTTAACGGCTTCAACCCATGCTGCTTGCGGTAAGCGTTGATGATGTCGCGCGCCATCGCAGCATTAAGCGAGGTCTGCGAATAGTCGCGATTGCCGAGCACGCCCGGTTCGGCCCGCTCGTAGGTGCCGGACGGCGCCTTGTCGAGCATGGCAACTTGCGTTCCGCGCGGCGCGGTCGGCTCACCGCCAAGACCGACGCTCTTGGAAGACAGATATGAAGATTGCGAAACCGACGACGTCGTCTCGGGTTCGGTAAATCCTGATGAGATGGAGGTCGAACCGAGGCTGCAACCGGCTAATGCGGTGACGACCCCGGCGGCGAGCGCAACGCGATACATTTTGGCAACTCCCGGCACGATACGTGCGGCTGGGCTCAGCATTGCCGAAAATCCGTTAACCGGACGTTAACGCTAACAAAACCCGAATCCCGGCTGACGGCACGCCACCGCGATCTCTGGTCGCCAATCATGACACCGGAACCCTCAAGCTCGTCGACCCCGCCCCGCTCGGATGATCGCGCCAACAAGGTGTCGCGATTTTGACCGTCAAACGGCGAAAGGCTGGCGCTTCAACGCGGAGTTGGGTGTCGTCCCCACCCTGTGGGTCAATCTCGGCCAGGCCTTGGAAGTGACGGATCAATCATCGAAGTTGTGCGGCAGCGCATTTGATTCGCGCAGGAGACGACACGTCGATGAGTGCAGCCGTCGAACAGTCCGGCCTGAAGGCCGAAGGCGCGCCGTCGCCTCACCCCAACCTCCGCGACCTCCTGCTTCTGCGGATCGCGGTCGGCGGTGCCACGCGGGCGGATCTGCAGCGCGATGTTGCGCCCTTGCTGGCGGCGCGCATTTCGGGGCTCGAGTTTCGCCGCTCGACCGAACTTGCCTTGAGCTCGATGGCCGGCGCGCAGCTGACGACGGAATCGAAGGGCCGGCTGACGGTCACGGACAAGGGACGCTCGGTCGCCGAGGCTTATTTCACCGCATCGCGCCTTTTCCCCGCCAGTTGGACCGACGCCAAAATTTCCCTGACGCTCGGCACTCTCTCTGCCAGCGACACGCCATCGATCCGGAAAGCCATTGGCCGTCCCGAAGGGCTCGCCGCACTTATCATTCAGCATCGCTTCGGCAAGACGACCGCACGCGTCCTCTCGCCTCCCGATCTCCGCGCCGAACTCGCAATCATCGCGCTCGAACGCGCATTTGGAAATAAAATCAAGACCGGCCTCGGCAAAGGCGCGGGATTGCCGGCCAAAGCCGGCAGACTTCTGGCCGGGCAACTGTTTCGCTCTCCGCGCGAGATAGCGAGCGACGGCAAGCTCGTTCTCCAGCTCGCTTGTGAAATTGCCGGCGCGCGCGAAGCCACCGTTGCGGCGCTCGAACTGGCTCTTCTTCGAAGCCTCCTGGCGCCTAAAGAAGACGATGCATTCGCGTCTGCTCCCAGACCGCAACGGGTCGATCCGCCGAAGCGTCCCGTCCGTGCCCCGACGCCCAAACCCGCCAACGATCGTCTTCCGCTCGACGAAACCCAGCACGCGCCCGCACCCCGAGTTGTCTCACCACCTGACATGCCGGAATTCTGTCAGGCTGTTGTCGATGCGGCACGACCTGTCGCTGAGGGCTGGCCAGGCAACAGGAAGGCGTTTATCTCTTTGGTATGGAAGGCGATTCGCAACGCCCGGCCCGACTGGGGTTTATCCGAGATTGCGTTCAAGGGAATGCTCGCGGAAGCCCATCGCTCAGGCCGGCTCGAATTGGCGACCGCTGATCTCAAGGACGGCCGCGATCTCAAATCGCTCGAGGATTCCAAAATCCTCTACAAAAATACTGTCTGGCACTTTGTGCGCGTCCAGGATTGAAGGCATTCCGGTTCGAAATGGGTGTTGAAGGCGCTTCCCTCAAACAGTCGACGTTCGCTCCTTCGCTCGCGCCCGATAAGCTGAGCGAAGCCTTCGAGCATTCGATCACTTGGGAAGATGACCTGTGGCGCGCCGATCCGGTCGACGTACCGGAAATCCACGGCAAGGCGCGCCGCAAATTCAACGACCTGCTGACGACCGTCACCGGCGGCCGCGGCTATCACGTCCAGGACCGCATCCTGCTGTTCCACGGCCAGTCAGGCGCCGGAAAAACCCATCTTCTGCGCGCGCTTCGAACGGATTCGCATCGCAGCGGCCAAAGCTATTTCGGCTACGCGCAGATGACCCCCGACGTACAGAACTACGCCGAGTTCTATCTGCGCCGTCTCGTGCACTCGCTTGAAAAGCCCTACGATCCGGATCGTTTCGGCGAATCCGCGCTGTCGCGCCTGACCAACCGTATGGTCCTCGATTCCGAGGTGATCTCGTCCGAAGACCTCGACAAGCTGCGTGATGCAACGCTCGACGACAAACAACTTGCGCGCCTCATCCTTCGTCTCGCCGATCAGATCGTCGCTTGCGACAAGTTCCAGACCCAGGAACTCGACATCAACATCGTGCGCGCGCTGCTTTATCTGCAGCGCCGCGATCCGCGCATCGATCAGCGCGTCCGCCAATATCTCAACGGCCGCAATCTGACGCCGATTGCACACGAAGCCGTCAGCGCCCTCGATCCCAACGACGGCGAAGACCGCGCCTTCGAAATCATCGCAGCAATCGGCGCTCTCGTATGGACCGTCGACCGCGCGGCGCTCGTCTTCTGCATCGACCAGGTCGAGGACTTGCGCTTCTTCGACAACGCCGAGGACCGTTTCCAGCGCGCCGTGCGCGATCTCATCCAGATCGCCAACCGGCTGACGAACGCCATCATCATCATCTCGTGCCTTGAAGACTTCTACGGCCAGGTCCGCAGCCTCGTGGCGCAGTCCTATATCGACCGCATCGAGAAGTCGGGCCCCGTGCTGCTGCGTGAAAGCCGGACGCCGGAAGAAGCCCGTCTCATCATCTCAAAGCGCCTCGCCTATCAGTCCGAGGTGAGCGGCGGCGGCATGAGCTTCCCCGACGCCTCGCAGTTCTTTGGCCCGCAGTTCTTCGAGGAATTCGGCGGCCTCTCGACCCGACGCCTGCTGGAGCACGCGCAATCGCGGCTGCGCGAGGCAACGTCGACCGAAGGCGACGAGCGCGAGCCCGAACCCGAGCGCCCGTCCTTCATCTCGACGCTCGCGCAGGCGCTCGGCCAGGCCATCGGCTTCAGCAGCGCCGAGGAAGAGGCCCCCTCGACGATCTCCGCTGTCCAGTTCCGCGAAATGTGGGAGCGGTTCGCCAACGAGAGCGAAGCCGAGATGCCTGCCGACGATCAGGAACTGGTCGACGTTCTGTCCTCCGCTTTGCTGCTTGCACGCGACGAATGGGGCAAAGCGATCGAAGTGACGGTGAAGCGCCTCGAACTCGGCGACGATCTGCCCGCCTTCGACTTGACTGTCCGGCATCGCACCGGCTTCGCCAACGATGTCCGCGTGTTCCTGTGCAATCGTCCGACCCAAGGCGGTGGCCTCAAGCGCCAGCTCGACAAGGTCCTGACGGCGATGCAGGGCAAACCATGCTTCATGCTGCGCGCCAGCGACTTCCCGCCGAACAAGAAGAATCAAACCGCGCAGGCCTTCCGCAAATTCCGCGACGGCGGCGGCCGCCAGCTGCTCGTGCCGATCCCAGAGTGGGAGCGCATGATGACGGTGCGCGAGTTCACTGCCCACCACCGCGGCGACACCGGCATGACGCAGTGGCTTGAGGGCGCAAAGCCGCTGTCGAGCCTCATCTCCATCACGCATCTTCTGCGGCTCGATCTTCTCGGCCGTCCGGTGCCGCGTCTCGTCGCCAAGGAGATGGACGACCCGCAATCGTCGCTCGATGGTTTCGACGTGCTCTCCGCTGAGCAGGCCCGCGCTGCCAATCCCGACGACAACGGGTCTGGGCTTCCCGCGAACGATGATGATCTGCCGATGTCCGTCATCCTCGATGAGAACGGCAGCTACGGCGCGAGCATTCTCGCGGGTCGCGAAAACGGCACGCGCGCCCGGCCCGTAACGCTCAACAAGAGCGTGCTGAAACGCCACGCGGCATTCCTCGGCGGCTCCGGTTCGGGCAAGACCACCCTCGCTCTCTCGCTCATCGAGCAACTGCTTCTGCGCGGCGTCCCCGCCGTGCTCATCGACCGCAAGGGCGATCTCGCGAGCTACGCCAATCCCGACGTCTGGCGCGCCAACGACAACGAGACGCCGGAGCGCCGCGCCGAACGCGAAAAGCTCGCTGATGCCATCGACGTCGCCGTCTATACGCCCGGTCGCGCCTCGGGCCGCCCGATCTCGATCACGCTGCTCCCGAACGGCATCAACGAACTGCCCGATCACGAACAGCAGCTGCTCGCCAATCTCTCCGCCGCCGCGCTCGGCGAAATGCTGCATCTGAAAAATTCCGCGACCCACCAGAAGCAGTCGGGCGTGCTTGCCGTCGCGCTGCGCATTCTGGGCTCGCTCTCGACCAGCGAAGTGACGCTCGCCGATCTGATCCATCTTCTCGAGGACGAGCACCCCGA
Source organism: Hyphomicrobium sp. (assembly GCA_040509255.1). Classification (GTDB taxonomy): domain Bacteria; phylum Pseudomonadota; class Alphaproteobacteria; order Rhizobiales; family Hyphomicrobiaceae; genus Hyphomicrobium_B. The sequence continues at coordinate 8,752 of JBEVLH010000053.1, forward strand.
ACTCACCGATCAGACCCAGCGCATGGATCCGTCGGGAAAGCTGCGCCGCGATCTCGTCGCGCAATTGGATTCGCTTCGCCTGCGCAACGCCGCGCTGTTCGAGGGCGGCGGCGAAAGCCTGCGCATGGAAAGCCTGCTCGGCCTCGGCCGCTACCAGCGCCCGAACCGCACCCGCCTGTCGGTCATTTACACCGGCTTCCTCGGCGACAATGAAAACATCTTGTTCTGGGTTTCGCAGTTCCTGTCGGAAGCGCTGCGCTTCTGCCAGCGCAATCCAAACGATGAATTGCAGGCCGTCGTCATGTTCGACGAAGCCGACCTTTATATTCCCGCCAACTCGAAGCCGGCGACCGCCGAGCCGCTGCAGAGCTTGCTGAAACGCGCCCGCTCCGCTGGCCTCGGCATGATGCTCGCGACCCAGTCGCCGGGCGACCTCGACTATAAGAGCCGCGATCAGATCACGAGCTGGTTCATTGGCCGCGTTCGCGAAGACACCGCGCTGCGCAAGCTGAAGGCTGCCTTCCAGTCGGAATCCGGTCTCGACCCGGCAACGGCCCTCCCGGGTCAGACCGTCGGCGAATTCCATCTCGTCCAGGAAGGGCTCGTCAGGCCGATGAAGGCCCAGCGTTCGTTGATCGGCGCCGAGCAGGTCCCCTTCGATCGCATCGAGCAACTGGCGGCCGAAACGCGGGGCACGGACGAGCGCCAGCTGCGCCTTTTCGATCTTCGCTAGACTTCAATTCGCGTTTCAAATCTTGACACATTCTGTGATGCTGCGCGGCCAGAGGTTGCCGCCGTCAGCGTCAACGACGCCGCACGCAATCGTCGTAACTATTTGATCTAACGCATGAATCTCATAATTTTTAGGCCAGTGGAAAGTTTGGCTGACCTATAAGTCAAGGGCGCCGCGCATTGTGGTGCCCGCCGCACGGGAGCGCCTGCAAAAATCGTCCAGGCCCTGTCAAGTTTTTTTCGAAGGTTGTATTCTGACGATGCTGGGAAGAGGGGTTGACGCCCGGCGCGCTGAGCGGGGGCGGCTCCTTTCAGCGAGGATTGAGATGGGCTCGACCAGGGGGCAACCGGTCGAAAACATCGCTTAGGGCCGCGCGAAACAGTGGAGTGAACTTACGAGTTCAGTGCGGGGTAAAGTGTTATGGTGGCGAAACCTTTCGTCATGATGGTCGTTGCGGCCCTCATCGGTCCGGCTGTAGGCGTCGGCCTTTTCATTCTAATGAACAATTTCTGAGCCAGCGAACCAGAGAAGGTTTGCCGGATTGAAGCTTCGGCTATCGCCAGCGGCCCCATGCCGACGGCGCCGGCCATATATTTGCCGCCTCTGGGCGCGGAAGCCGCCCCGAGTTCGCTGAGTTGACGCCGCAAATGTCAACTATACCTCAGCGTTGAGCTGCCGTCCGTTTCGACGTCGGCATTAGCGCGGCTTTGCGACACCGATGTTACGTCTCCTGCGGCATCTCACCGCCATCGCAGACGTCTGTCTTTGGGCCCCGCGTTGGACTGTGCGCTGGCTGATGATGGCCGTCGCATTCAATCCCAAGCTCGGACCGTTGCGCCACCTCTTTACCGCGGCGATCGTCTACGTCGTGTTCGCGCTTATCCTAGTCTACGTCGCGGCTCCCATCCGTGGCTACCTCGGCGATCTCTCTATGCACGACAAACTCGGCTACGACGCCGAGCGGTGGCTCGCGACCGCCATCTACGATCCGAAAGGAAGTTTCGTCGGTACCTTCGACCCGCGCCTCGATAGCCTGCGCGACGTGAATTATACCGATAGCGCTATTGCGTTAGGCGATTACGTTGCCAGCCCGGATCACAAGTCGATCCCCGTACGCGAGGTGCCGGAACAATACTGGCGCTGCCTCTCCTATCATGAAGATCGCTATCTCGGCGGCCCGCTCAATCCGTTCGGCATCGACCTCGTTGGTGTTCTGAAAATCCCGCTGTCGACGGTGACGCGCTCGATCGCGGCGCGCCGTCCCTCGCTCGGTGTCGGCGGCTCGACGTTACCGATGCAATTCGCGCGCGTGATCTACAAGACCCCGCCAAGCATCGAGGAGAGCGGTCTCGAAAAATTGCAGCGCAAGCTCGGCGAATGGTGGCTCGCCCCTGTCATTTATCGAGAGCTGACGCGCGGCGGCGACAACACGCTCCTGAAGCAATGGGCCGCGAACCACATCTGGCTGGCGCAACGTACCGGCGGCCAGCCGCTCCACGGCGTCGAAGTGACGAGCCAAGTCGTCTTCGGCAAGGAAGCCAAGGATCTCTCGACTGCCGAGCAGTTCGTGCTGGCCTCCGCCGTCAACAAGCCGATCATCCTGCTCGAAGGCAGCGACCGCCTGAATGCTGTCCGCCTCGACCGCTGGCGCTACATCACCGAGGTCCGCGCCCGCACCTGCGCCGAAAAGCTCATCACCGACGAGGCCGAGCAAAAGAAGGTCGTCTTCGAACTGATGGCGCTTGCCGGCGGCCCGCCCGACCCGAAAGTCAAGCCGAAGCTCGAAGCCGCGCTCGGGCGCTACGCCCCGACGGAAGTGAAGCGCGCGGAAGCCAACCCGATGATCCGCGCCAACCTGCTGCTACCCGCCGCCCGCTTCGGCATTCGCGAGGAGATGAAGCAGAGCTACGGCTTCGCCTGGCGCGACTACGTGCGCGGCGTGA
>JBEVLH010000054.1:0-3321 GCA_040509255.1 Hyphomicrobium sp.
GTGTGGGCTTCGCGGCTGATCGAGCCGTAGCTCATGGCGCCGGTCGAGAAGCGTTTCACGATGCTGGCCGCGGTCTCAACCTCTTCGAGCGGAACGGGCTTGCGGCCGAGGCTCTCGGCCGAGCGCAGGCGGAACATGCCGCGCAACGTCATCAGCTGCTCGGACTGGTCGTTGATCGCCTTCGAATATTCGCGGAACTTCTGAGGGATGCGGCCATTCATGGCGTCCGCATTGGTCGTGGCACGGACGGCGTGCTGAAGATCGGCCACCGTTACCGGCCGCCACATGTGTGCTTCGCCGCGGACGCGATAAGCATATTCGCCCCCGACTTCGAGAGCGTTCGAGAGGACCGGAACGTCGCCGAAGGCCGTCTTATGGCGCTCGACGGTTTCGCGCGCGATCTCGCGCAGGCCGACGCCTTCGACCTGCGTGTGGGTGCCGGTGAAATAGCGCTCGACGAAGCTCGAGCGAAGGCCGACAGCATCGAAGATCTGAGCGCCGCAATATGACTGATAGGTCGAGATGCCCATCTTCGCCATGACCTTCATCACGGCCTTTCCGATGGCCTTGATGAAGCGCTTCTTGACCATCTCCGGCGTGGTGCCCTCGGGAAGATCCGGAAGCATCGCGTAGAGCGTCTCGAAGGCGAGATAGGGATTGATTGCTTCGGCGCCATAACCCGCGAGCGTGCAGAACTGGTTGATCTCGTGGGCTTCGCCGGTCTCGATGACGAGGCCGACGGAGGTGCGCAGACCCTGCTTGATCAGATGATGGTGGACAGCCGACGTTGCGAGCAGCGACGGAATGGCAATCCGGTCCGGTCCCGCGCGACGGTCGGACAGGATGATGATGTTGAATTCCTTGGCGCGCACATACTCTTCTGCCTCGGCGCAAATGCCGTCGAGGGCGGGGCCCATGCCGCCTTCGCCCTTGTCGGCCGGGTAGGTGATGTCGATCGTGATGGACTCGAAGTCGTTGTCCTTTACGGCTCCGATGCCGCGGACGCGCTCCAAATCTTCATTCGTCAGGATCGGCTGATCGACTTCGAGACGCTTCTGCTTCGAGGTGCCGCGCAGGTCGAGGATGTTCGGGCGCGGACCGATGAACGAGACGAGGCTCATCACCAGTTCTTCGCGGATCGAGTCGATCGGCGGGTTCGTCACCTGCGCGAAGTTCTGCTTGAAGTAGGTGTGAAGCAGCTTCGATTTCGACGACAGCGCAGATATCGGCGTGTCGGTGCCCATCGATCCGGTCGCTTCCTCGCCCTTCTCCGCCATCGGGGTCAGCAGGAACTTGATGCTTTCCTGCGTGTAGCCGAACGACTGCTGAAGATCGAGAAGTGCGACGTTGGACTTGGCGGCCGAGGCGCTTTTCGACGGCAACGGCAGGTCGGAGACCTTGATCTGAGTGCGCTTCAGCCACGTCTCGTAGGGATGGCTCGCCGCGATCTCGGATTTCAATTCTTCATCCGAGATGATGCAGCCCTTCTCGAGATCGATCAGGAGCATCTTGCCTGGCTGCAACCGCCACTTCTTGACTATGTTTTCTTCCTCGACCGGCAGCACGCCCGATTCCGACGACATGATAACCGTGTCATCCTTGGTCACGAGGTAGCGCGCGGGGCGCAAGCCATTGCGATCGAGCGTGGCGCCGATCTGGCGGCCGTCGGTGAAGGCCATGGCAGCGGGGCCGTCCCACGGCTCCATCAGACACGCGTGATATTCGTAAAAAGCGCGGCGGTTGGTATCCATCGTCGGATTGCCGGCCCACGCTTCCGGGATGAGCATCATCGCGGCGTGCGACAGGCTGTAGCCGCCCATCACGAGAAATTCGAGGGCGTTGTCGAAGCAGGCGGTGTCGGATTGGCCTTCGTAAGAGATGGGCCAAAGCTTCGAAATGCGATCGCCGAAAAGGGGCGACGAGACCGACGCCTGGCGCGCCGCCATCCAGTTGACGTTGCCGCGCAGCGTGTTGATCTCGCCGTTATGGGCGACCATCCGGTAGGGATGCGCGAGCTTCCACGACGGAAACGTATTGGTCGAGAAGCGCTGGTGGACGAGGGCAAGCGCCGAGACCAGACGCGGGTCGGACAGATCCTTGTAGTAGGCCTTCACCTGGAAGGAGAGGAACATACCCTTGTAGACGACGGTGCGCGTCGACAGCGACACGGTGTAGTGGCCGATGTCCCGGCCCTTATAGGCATCATGGATGGCGTTCGAGACGACCTTGCGGACGATATAGAGATGGCGCTCGAACTCTTCCTGGTCGGCCATCCCGGCGGGGCGGCGGACGAAGACCTGACGGTGAATGGGCTCGACGTCGCGGACCATATCGGACAGGCAGCCGTTCTCGACGGGCACGGTGCGCCAGCCAATCAGTTCGAGGCCCTCTTCCTTAAGGCAGCGCGCCCAGACGCGTTCGCAATGGGCGCGGAGGCGCTCATCGCGCGGCATGAAGATGTGGCCGACGGCATAATGGCCGGGGGCGGGAAGTTCGAAGCCAATTGCTTTCGTTTCGGCGGCGAGAAAATCGTGCGGGATCTGAATCATGATGCCCGCGCCGTCGCCCGACAGCGGGTCGGCGCCGACTGCGCCGCGATGCTCGAGATTTTCAAGGATCTTGAGTGCGCCTTCGACAATGGCGTGCGACTTCCGGCCTTTCAGATTGGCAATAAAGCCGACGCCGCATGCGTCGCGCTCGAGAGCGGGATCAAAAAGGCCTGCTGCTGCCGGCCGGCCGCCGGGGCCGATTTCGTCCTCCAGCGGAGACAGATAACCTTCGCTCATCTCTTGCCTCGTGTGGCCTGTGGCCCAATTTCTGAACTTCGTTAGTTGGAAGGGCGCTCAATTCCGGCCCGCAAACTTTGTGGACGTGTGAGCAAATTCTTCAGCGGGCGAAAAATTTACGCCCGGAGCGGCCGTTTTCGGTCGGGCCGCATCGTCGTCCGGAAGTCGTCGGAATGGAGCCCGCTGCCGATCTCACGGCCTCGCAAACTGCAAACCCTGAATTCAAGCACCTGATCTCTCCCACGCCGCCGCCTTGAAGCCGCAAAGCGACGTTACGGCCACCGAAAAACGTCCATGCTGATCGCAAGGTATGCCCCCCGCAGGGCGCACAAAGGACAGCAATGTTGACCTATCTAACAAATTCTACAGATTTGACACTGCGGCACAAGGGATAACACACGAGAGCAGGGGCCAGTACTCTTCGGCTAGGGCGAACCAGCTGCGCGAGCGCCAAAATTTTTGACCAGCATGTCTCGGCAACAAAAGAGCAGCCGCGCGGATGCACGGCTGCTCCGGGAATCTAACGCCTGAGGTC
>JBEVLH010000055.1:0-3306 GCA_040509255.1 Hyphomicrobium sp.
ATCCGTTCGCGGTGCCGATGGTCGCAGCCTTGAAACGTCGCGGCATTCCTGTCGCCGGCTCCGATCGCATGAGATTGATAGAACAGATCGCCGTACAGGATCTGATGGTACTCGGAGATTTCCTGACGCTGCCCGAGGACGATCTTGCCCTCGCGACCGTCCTGAAAGGGCCGCTCTTCAATCTCGACGACGATCATCTGCTGGAAATTGCCCACGGCCGCAAAAAGCGCACGCTCTGGAAGGCGCTCATCGAAGCAGCGGCCGCCGACGATGCTAAACCGAATTACAGGTTCGCAGCCGAAACACTAAAACGCTGGCGCTCGCGTGCCGACTTCGTGCCGCCATTCGAATTCTTTTCCGAGATTCTCGACCGCGACGGCATGCGGGAGAAGATGCTGAGCCGGCTCGGGCCGGAAGCCGCCGACATCATCGACGAATTTCTCGATCTCGCGCTGTCGTACGACGAAAGCCATCCGCCATCGTTGACGCAATTTCTCGCGGATCTTCGCGCGGCCAATCCCGAAGTGAAGCGTGACATGGAGCACGGCCGTGACGAAGTCCGCGTCATGACCGTGCACGGCGCGAAAGGCCTCGAGGCACCTATCGTTTTCCTTCCCGATACCTGCACGACCGCATCAGGAGAAGATATCTCGTCGCGGCTGGTGAAGCTTGGCGATCTGACCGGCTATGAGGGCATCGCCGAACCGATCGTCTGGACCGTCAAAGGCACATCGAGTGTTCCGGCGGTTGCAGCCGCGCGCGCGGAAAAGGAAGCGCGAGATACCGAAGAACGCAATCGCCTGCTCTACGTCGCCATGACTCGTGCCAGAGATCGGCTCTACGTCGCCGGCTTCGAAGGCAAGAGGTCACGCTCGGCCGGCTGCTGGTACGACGTTGTCTCAGGCGCGCTCGCCGGCGGAATGCATGAGATCACCCTTGAAGACGGTTTCAAAATCTGGCGCGCCGAGACCTCGCAAATCGCCGACCCCGAAAGCCCGAAGCACGAAAAAGGCGCTCCGCATGCTGCGCTCGCACGACCCGAATTCGCCAAGGCGCGCGTGGCCGCGGAACCGAAGCTTTCCGTCCCGCTCGCTCCGTCGCGCCTCGAACCGTACGCGCCTGACGCCGAGGGCGAACCCACGCTCTCTCCGAAGCGCGACGCCGCCGCCACCAACGATGCCCCCTCTCCGCTTTCTGTGGGCGGACCAAATCGCTTTCTGCGAGGCACCATCACCCACGCACTGCTGCAACACCTGCCGTCTGTTGACGAACGTCGCCGCGAAGAAATCGCGAAAGCCTTCGTCGAGCGGCGCGCGTCGGCGTTGCCAGCGAAAATTCGCGCCAGCATCGTAAGGGAAACGCTCGCCGTTCTGCGCGATCCGCAATTCGCGGCAATCTTCGGACCGGGAAGCGTCGCCGAGGCCCCTCTTGCCGCCGTCATCCCCCGACCCGTTGGCAAGGGTCCGGCGCTCGATCTTTCAGGCCAGATCGACCGCATCGCGGTCACTGAGCGTGAGGTTTTGATCGTCGACTATAAAACCAACCGACCGCCGCCGTCGGATGTCGGATCGGTTGCCGATGCCTATCTTTACCAACTCGCAGCATATCGGCTCGCGCTTGCCGAAATCTATCCCGGACGCGCCATCCGGGCCGCCCTGCTCTGGACGGACGGACCGCGACTCATGGAGATTCCGACCGACGTTCTCGACACCTATACCGCCCGCCTGTGGGACTTGGACGTCGAGAGCCTTGACGCTTTTTGAGCCAATCCCTACTTCTTGGGTCGGTTTTCAAATTGCCTGCGACCGCGGCATACGGGACCGGCCATAAGGACCGACCCGGAAAAGGAGAATAATCAGATGTCTAACGCAGTGACAGACGCAAGCTTCGACGAAGAAGTTCTGAAGTCCAGCGAACCGGTCCTTGTCGATTTCCACGCCCAGTGGTGCGGCCCGTGCAAGGCGATGGCCCCTGCCCTCGACCAGGTCGCGAAGGAAATGACCGGCAAGGTCAAGGTTGTGAAAGTCGACGTTGACGAAAATCCGCAGGTGACCGGCCATTACGGCATCCGTGCCATGCCGACGCTGCTGATCTTCAAAGGCGGCAAAGTGGCAGCCCAGCACACCGGCGCCATCGTCCAGAAGAAGAAGCTCGAAGACTGGATCAATTCGAGCGTCGCCGCTGCGGTCTGAATCGCGCCGAGATTGAAACACGAAAAGCCCCGCGTCGTGCGGGGCTTTTTATTTGCTTCGATCAATCTTTTATCTTGTCGCCACTTGTGACAACCACGGCGAAGATGTCGTTGAGCGCGGCAAGGCTCGCCTCATGCAGCACCTTTGCGGGAACGACGCCGCCGGATGGATTGGGCAGAGAGCGCGTCGCAGTCGCATTGCCAATGACTGTCGCCCGATAGCCATGATTAAAGGCCGCCCGAGCGGTTGAGTTTACGCAGACATGCGTCATGAACCCGGCGATGGCCAACTCCTCGACGCCGTAGCTCTTGAGCAGATCGTCGAGGTTCGTCTTCTCGAACGAGCTTGGATAATTCTTGACGACGACCGGTTCGCCCGACTCCGGCTTCACGACGTCCGCAATGGCCCCGATCCGATCCTTGACGTCATATGGCGAACCGGCGCCCGCGTCATGCTGGATATGAATGACGGGCCGGCCGGCATCGCGATAGCGCCTTAGAAGCGTCTGACATTCGATAAGCGCCGGCTCGACGCCTTCGAGTTCCATGACGCCCTCTCTATAGGTATTCTGGCAATCAATCAAAACGAGCGCGGAATTGCCGACGGAAGCGGGCGTGTTTCCCATCCCCGTGATATCACGCAGTGTCTGTGAAGCCGGCATTTCGCGTCTCCCTGATTTCTTTTCTTATGGTCCGCATCAAAGCGGCGGGTGCTCGACGCCTGTCGGCGGCGGCCCCAACGCGTCGAGTTGATCGTTCTCCGCGTCAGTAAAAATCCGCGAACGCGTCAGGAAGCGCACGCCTTCGGGGCTCTCGACCGAAAAGCCCGAACCGCGTCCGGGAACGACATCGATTATAAGATGCGTATGCTGCCAGTATTCGAATTGCGAGCGGCCCATGTAGAACGGCTGGCCGCCAATCTCGCCCATGTAGATGTCCTGGGCGCCGACCTTGAAGTCACCGCGCGGGTAGCACATCGGAGCGCTGCCGTCACAACATCCGCCCGACTGATGAAACAGCAGAGGACCTTTAATTCCTTCGAGCTTATTAATCAAATCGACCGTATCGGGCGTCGCCGTCACGCGATTGACCATTTGCAATCTCCTGGCCCTGAC
>JBEVLH010000056.1:0-10789 GCA_040509255.1 Hyphomicrobium sp.
TTAAGCTCAGGGCACTCTCGAAAAACCCGGTCGACGTTGTTTGGGGAAAATCGCGACCCAAGCCGCCACAGAACCCCGTCATCGCGCAGCCGATTGCGTTTGCCGGAAGAACCGCCGCCGACAAGATTTCAGAATTGCAGAAACGCCTGAAGGAAGACGGCCAGAGCGCCGTCATCCTGACGCTACCGGATTCGATTTGCTGGCTGTTCAATATTCGCGGCAGCGACGTCGCCCACAATCCCGTCGTTCTCGCATTCGCCATCGTGCCCGCAAGCGGCAAGGCAGAACTCTTCATCGCTCCCGATCGTCTCGAACCCGAGGCACGTTCGGCGGTCGCACCCGTCGCCAGGCTGCTGCAGCCCACGGCACTCGCCGAACGCGTGAAGGATCTCAAGGCGAGGGGTAAGCGCGTTCGCCTCGATCCCGAAACAGCCGCGTACTGGTTTGAACAGACGCTTGGCGCCAAACTCATTTCGCGTGGGCAGGATCCCTGCATCGTTCCGAAGGCCATCAAGTCGGACGCCGAAGTGATCGGGGCGCGCGCCGCCCACGTCCGCGATGGCCATGCCGTCGTCCGCTTCCTGGCGTGGCTCGATGACTGGGCCTCGGACGGAACGCTCGATGAAATCACCGCTGTGCAGAAGCTCGAAGAGTTTCGCCGCGACACCAACATGCTGAAGGATGTCAGCTTCCCGACAATCTCGGGCTCCGGTCCGAACGGCGCCATTGTCCATTACCGGGTCAACGACGAAACCAATCGCCGCATTCATCCTGGTGAGGTGTTCCTCATCGACAGCGGCGGCCAATATCCCGATGGCACCACCGACATCACCCGAACCGTCGCCGTCGGCGAACCGTCCGACGATATGAAACGGCACTTCACCGCCGTGCTCAAGGGTCACATCGCGGTCGCGACCGCGCGCTTTCCGAAAGGCACGCGCGGCATCGATCTCGACCCCTTTGCCCGTCGCGCTCTTTGGCAGATCGGCGCCGACTTCGATCATGGCACCGGCCACGGCATCGGCAGCTATCTCTCCGTGCACGAAGGCCCGCAGTCCATCTCGCGTGCGGGCATGGCGGTGCTCCACCCCGGCATGTTGATTTCGAACGAGCCTGGCTTTTACAAAGTCGGCGAGTACGGCATCCGAATCGAGAACGTCGTGCTTGTCACGCCGCCAGAAGCCGTCGATGGCGGCGACCGAGAAATGATGGCCTTCGAGACGCTGACGCTTGCACCTATCGACCGACGCCTCATTCTCGCAGACATGCTGGAAAAAACTGAGCGCGACTGGCTAAACGCCTATCACAAGCACGTATTCGACACGCTTGCCGCAAACCTGGACGCGTCGACGCGCAACTGGCTGAAGCACGCGACGAACCCGATCTAGACTGTCTCGCGCGGCACATCGCAAACACCGGCGGCCGGATAATTCTCCTCATCCCGATGAGGAGAACCAAATGTTCGAGATCTACGAAGTGAGCGCCGCCCCGCACTTTCCCGAGGCTCTGAAATCAGTCATATCGCACGATCGGCCCGAAATCGTGCTTGCTCTGACGGCTCAAGCCTTTGAAAAAGACTCCAGCATCGAAGTGCGGATGCGCGAAGGCGAAATCTTCGTTGCGCTGACCGCGAGCTGAGCGACAGGGCATCAGGCTTGCCCGATCAGCGCCAGCCATCCATCTTCATCGAGCACCGTCACGCCCAGCGCACGGGCATTATCGAGCTTCGATCCCGCGTCAGCGCCGGCCACAACGTAATCGGTCTTCTTCGAAACCGATCCGGCGACCTTGGCGCCGAGCCGCTCCGCCTGCGCCTTCGCTTCATTGCGCGTGAGCTTCGCGAGCGTCCCCGTGAATACGACGATCTTGCCCGTGACCGGCGATTCTTTCGTCTGCAGCCGGACATACGGCTTGACTGTCACTTCTTTCAGAAGCGCCGCGACTTGTTCCTGGTTGTGCTGTTCGCCGAAGAAATCGACGAGCGCATCGACCACCGTCTCGCCGATGCCCTCGATATTGTCGATGTCTTTATAGGCGTCGCCGTCTGTGCCGCCGGCTTTGGCGGCATCGACCGCGCTCCGCAAGGCGTCGAAGCTGCCGTAGGCCTTCGCAAGGTCTTTCGCCGTCGTCTCTCCGATATGCCGGATTCCAAGTGCAAACAGAAATCGATCGAGCGGCACCTCGCGACGCGCGGCGATCGCCGCGAAAAGCTTGTTGATCGATGTCTTGCCGAAACCCTTAAGCGAAGCAAGGGGCTCGGCCGACGCCGCATCGCGCTTCTGAAGCGTGAAAATGTCGGCAGGCGATTTGATCCGCTCCGTATCGAAGAAGAATTCGATCTTCTCCGTTCCGAGCCCTTCGATATCGAACGCATTGCGCGATACGAAGTGCTTCAGGCGCTCCTTGACCTGCGCGCCACAAATAAGCCCGCCCGTGCACCGCCTGACCACATCGGCCTTGCCAGTTTCTTCCACCGACTCCCGCACCGCGTGACTTCCGCAAACCGGGCAGATGGTCGGGAATTCGAATGGCTTCGATCCCTTGGGCCGCTTGTTGAGCACGACCTCGACGACCTGGGGGATGACGTCGCCCGCCCGCTGAACCACCACCGTGTCGCCGACGCGAATGTCCTTGCGCGCGATCTCGTCTTCGTTGTGAAGCGTCGCGTTGGAAACGACCACACCGCCAACCGTCACCGGGGTCAGTTTTGCCACCGGCGTCAGCGCGCCCGTACGTCCGACCTGGATGTCGATCTTCTCGAGCACCGTTGTCGCCCGCTCGGCCGCGAACTTATGCGCGATCGCCCAGCGCGGCGACCGCGACACGAACCCGAGACGCTCCTGATAATCGAGCCGATTGACCTTGTAGACGACGCCGTCGATGTCATAGCCGAGTGACGCGCGCTTGCTTTCGATATCGCGATAGAACCCCAGCAGGTCATCGGTCGTCGTCCCGATGCGCATCAGCGGATTAACCGGTAGCCCCCACTGCTTGAATGCCGCGACGACGCCAGCTTGCGTATCGGCGGGGAGTTTTGAGACGGCGCCCCACGCATACGCGAAAAAACGCAGCGGTCGCTTGGCGGTGATCGACGCATCGAGCTGGCGAAGCGAACCCGCCGCCGCATTGCGCGGATTGGCAAAGACCTTATCGCCCCTCTCGGCCTGAGACGTATTGAGCGCCAGGAAATCCTTATGCCCCAGGTAGATCTCGCCGCGAATATCGATCAGCTCAGGAATTCCCTTGCCTTTGAGCACATGCGGGATTTCTCGCACCGTCTTGATATTCGCCGTGACGTTCTCCCCTTCCGCGCCGTCCCCTCGTGTCGCCGCCTGAACGAGTTCGCCGTTCTGGTAGCGGATCGAAATCGACAAGCCGTCGATCTTCGGCTCCGACGTAATTTCAAGAGCGTCCTCGCCAAGCCTCAGAAAGCGGCGTACGCGTTCGACGAAATCGATCACGTCCTGATCGTCGAAGGCATTGCCGAGCGACAGCATCGGCACGTCATGGCGGATCTTGCCGAACGCCGCCACGGGCGCAGCGCCCACCTTCACAGACGGACTATCGGCACGCCGAAGCTCGGGATGAGCCTCCTCTAACACGACGAGACGGCGGCGCAGCGCGTCGTAGTCGGCATCGGAAATCTCAGGAGCGTCGCTCCGGTAATAAAGGTCGTCGTGATGCGCGATCTCTGCCGTCAGTCGCGAGATTTCCGACGCCGGCGTTTCCGAGCCGCTCGCTCGCCGCACAGGGCTTTTCCGGGTTTTTTTCGATTTCGTTTCAGGCCTCGCGACTTCTGTGACGGCGGGAAAAGCAAAAGCGCGGCGGAAGACCCGGCCGCGCTTCAAGATTTAGCACAACGCGATGAGGGCGACAGTCTAGCCGTTTCCGAGGCTTATGCTTGGCATCTTAATGCTCGGGACGGACAGCTTGGGCACCGCGCTCCACGTCTTGCTGAGCCAGGAGTCAGAATCCTCGCGCGGGGCGAGGCCGCCCGATTCAAGCAGCGCGTAGGAATCTTTGTACCATTTGCTGTCGGGGTAGTTGTGCCCGAGGATCGCCGCCGCGTTCTGCGCTTCCTTCGTGATGCCGAGGGCCATGTAGGATTCGACAAGACGGGCCAGCGCCTCTTCGACGTGCGCCGTTGTCTGGTAATCGCTGACTACTGTCTTGAAGCGATTGATGGCACCGACGTAGTTGTGCTGATTGAGATAATACCGCCCGATATTCATCTCCTGCGCCGCGAGATTATCGTTGCAGATGCGGATCTTGTTGTCGGCATCACGCGCGTATTCGCTGTCCGGATACCGCGCCTTCAGGATTTTCAGCTGTTCGAGCGATTTGCGAGCGGGGGTCTGATCGCGATCCGCTTTGTTCATGTCGTCGAAATAAGCTTCCGCGATGATATGGTGCGCCATCGGCGCTTCCTTCGTCCCTGGATGCAGCGCGACGTAGCGTTCGGCGGAAGCGATGGCCTCGGGCGACTTGCCCGCGCGATAATAGGCATATGCCGCCATCACGATCGATTTGCGCGCTTCGGGCGAATACGGATGTTCGCGATCGATCGCCTCGAACTTTTGCGCGGCGTCGTCGAAATTGCCCTTGGTCATCATTGCATCGGCGTCGGAGAACATCTTGGCCGGCGGATCGGGATTGAGCGAAGCGGTATCGAGCTTAGGACCGCCGCAACCCGCGAGCGTAACCGCGACGAGCATCGACATCGCGCCCAATGTCCTCGTGATGTCTCGTCTCGATATCATCATGCGCCGCGTTGCTTCCCACAGAGACCGGTGCGTGCCGCTTCGCCGGTCGTAACTCGTCGGCGACTGCCAGCGGATAGCATCCCGTGGCAAGCGTCGAAAGCCAAATCGCCAACGACGCGCCGTCTGCTCACAGCCCCGGCCGCCAGAACTATCGCTAGAATGTGGTGCATTCCGGGCCGGCTCGGGCAACTACAAATGCCCGAGCAGTAGGGATCAAGTCGAAGTTTATTCCGCCGCGACGACGGATTCCGAAACGATCTGGACCGGCGAACGGCTGGCGCGTGTACGCGGTGCCTGGGCGATCTCCCAGTTGGACGCATCGGCAAACAGCGCCTGGAGCACCATGGAGTTGAGCTTGTGACCGCCCTTGTAGGAGCGATAGGCTCCGAGGAGCGGCATGCCGGCCAAAGCGAGATCGCCGACGGCGTCGAGCATTTTGTGGCGAACGAATTCCTGCGGAAAGCGCAGACCTTCGCGGTTCATCACCTTGCCATCACCGATAGCAACCGTGTTGGTGAGGTCAGCGCCGAGCGCCAAGCCGGCCTTCCAGAGCTTCTCGACGTCGCTCATGAAGCCGAACGTGCGAGCACGCGAGAGTTCATGACGGAAAACGCCCGGGCTCATCTCGTACTGAAGGCGCTGGCGGCCGATAACGGGCGAGGAAAAGTCGATCTCGACGTCCATGCGGAACCCGGCGTACGGCTCGAGTTCACCCCAGCAGCCACCTTCCTCAACACGAACTTGCTTGAGAACTCTGATGTATTTGCGCGGCTCTGAAAGCTCGCGGATCCCGACCCGATCAATGGCATCGACGAATTCCGCCGAGCTGCCGTCCATGATCGGAACTTCTTTGCTATCGATTTCGATGTAGAGATTGTCGATCGATAGGCCGCGAAGAGCGGCGAGGAGATGTTCGACTGTGCTGACCGTGGTGCCGGCGCCGTCGCCGATGACAGTACAGAGAGTGAGATTTTTGACGTTAGCTACGTGTGCCGCGATTTCCGAGATGACCCTGCCTCGTTTCGTAACGAGAAAGCGGAGCCCAGTATCAGCCTCTGCTGGATGCAGTGTGAGTGATACCGGAGCTCCGCTGTGCACCCCCGTGCCTGTCAACTGGATCTCGCGGGCAAGCGTGGTTTGCCGCGCACCGATGAATCGATTCGACATACAGCGCCGTCCCTCATTCTTTTGGCGGGCCGCTGCTCCCCAGCATTAATGCGGCCAACCACCCCCTGACCTACTTTTGAAGTCCGTCTGATTCTCTCAAAGCTTGCCAGCCTTATTTTGGCCGTGTCGGCTTTGATCAAAGGCTCATCACAAGTGGTCGATGCACAAAAGCTAACTGCTTCGCGAAACACCGACAAATCACGCTTTCTTACATTGTGTTACGCTTTGGCAACCATTCTTGACGCCGTCTCGTACTTGATGCAGCCGCATTTTGACCGCGGTTTGCGCCCGAAAAAATGCCCCCTCTCGCCACATGTTTTGCACGTTTCGCCACCGGATTTCAGCGGCAACGGCTGAGAGAAATCGTAACCTCGGCTATTTCCGGCCAAGGCCCGCGAATCTTCCAAAAAGGCCCGGTTTTCTTGACTCTTCTACATCTCTGCTATTCGCACGCGAGCCGTTGCCGTGCCGCGCGCTCCACTCCTTTTGCGCCTGCGGAGGAAATTCCTCGATGCCGGGAACCCGTCGCGATGCGCGCTGAATTTCGGTCGGCGCCTGCGGTTCGAATCGACCGTCATAAGACGGTGCCGCGCTCTCGTTCGGAAGCGGCGGCGTTCGTAACAAGGCGTTACCTGCCAAGGGAGGAAAATTCTCCAACCCATCCTCGATGGTCACGTTTCCGGGACCAACCCAGCTATCGCGGCTCGCACGCGGCGGTTCGTTGTGGATAGGAGCGGAAAAATTCTGCTGTTGCGGAGTCTGCAATGCTTCCGCAAGGCGCCTCTGCAGGTCACCGGGCGGCCCCGGAACTGCTGCCGGATGAGGCACATACTGTTGATGTGACGTCCCCATGACAGGCGCGGTCGGCGCATGTTGCTGTTGCGGACGTGGTGCACCCACCTGCTGCTGCACAAAATTTGTTTCCGCTGCCCGTTGATTCATCCCCGACGCGACGATGGAAACGCGAAGGCGATCGCCCAGCTGCTCGTCGAATGTCGCGCCGACGATGATATTGGCGTCAGGATCGACTTCCTGGCGAATCCGGCTCGCCGCTTCGTCGACCTCATAAAGCGTCATGTCGCGTCCACCGGAAATCGAAAGCAGAAGCCCCCGGGCGCCCCGCAGCGTCACGTCATCGAGCAGCGGGTTAGCGATCGCCTCTTCCGCCGCAAGAACCGCGCGCCGCTCTCCAGTGGCTTCACCGGTGCCCATCATCGCCGTGCCCATGCCGCTCATGATCGTGCGGACATCAGCGAAATCGAGATTGATGAGCCCTTCCTTGAGCACAAGCTCGACGATGCAGGCGACGCCCGAATAAAGGACCTGGTCGGCCAGAACGAACGCTTCCGCAAATGTCGTCCGCTCATTCGCGATTCGAAACAGGTTCTGATTCGGAATGACGATGAGGGTATCGACGAGATGACGCAGGTTTTCGACGCCCGCTTCCGCGATCCGCATCCGCCGCGCACCTTCGAACTGGAACGGCTTGCACACCACGCCGACCGTCAGCGCCCCGAGCTCACGCGAGATCCGCGCGATGACCGAAGCTGCGCCCGTCCCGGTTCCGCCACCCATGCCCGCAGCGATGAACACCATATGCGCGCCGGCAATATGGGTCCGAAGTTCTTCGAGAGCTTCTTCGGCCGCCGCTTCGCCGACTTCGGGTCGCGCGCCGGCGCCGAGTCCTTCCGTCAGGTTCACGCCGAGTTGAATACGATACTCTGCGCTCGAAGCGTCGAGTGATTGCGCGTCGGTATTCGCGACCACGAACTGCACCCCCTGCAGCCCGGCCGCGATCATGTTGTTGACGGCATTGCAACCCGCGCCGCCGACGCCGATGACGGTGATCCGAGGCTTGGCGTCGACCAGCTTCGGCAATTGCAACTTGATGCTCATGGCGTCCCCGACATTAGGTATTGGGCGTCAGGCACGAATCTCTCGGCCCCGCACGCCGCCTGCTTCGACGATTTAACTTCCATCTTCGACACGTCTTAAAACCCACGTTTGAGCCACGTTCCGACGCGTCCGAAATAGCCTTGCGTCACGGCCTTGCGGCCATGCGCCATACTGAGTTCTCCGTCGCCGCGCGCCGCCACTATCGCAAGACCGGAAAGGGTCGCCAGTTGCGGCCCCGAAAGACTTGCATTGAGACCTGGAAGATCCGACGGCCGCCCGACCCGCACCGACCGCCCGAATTCGTTGGCGAAGAATTCCGGCAGTCCGATAAGTTGGCTCGCCCCGCCCGTCAGGACGATCTTGTCTCCTACGTAGCGGCTCGCCGCGTTGAGCGATAAACGCTCGCGCACAAGCCCCATGATCTGCTGCACGCGCGGGCGGATGATATCCGTGAGCCGCGCCCTGCTGGTTTCGTAGCTATCGTCATCGTCCTCTCCGGTGATCGGATAGGAAAACGACTCATGCTCGTCGGACTGGGCGTTGAAGAGTGTGCCATAAAGCGTTTTGATTCGCTCGGCTTCGGCAAGTGGCGTCTGCAACGCCTTCGCGATGTCGTAGGTGATGTGCTGGCTGCCCACCGGAATGACGTCGGTGCCCGTGAAACGCCCGTCCGCAAAGAGCGCGATCGAGGTCGTGCCGGCCCCGAAATCGATGCATGTAACACCGAACTGCCGCTCTTCAGGCGTCGTCGCCGCCAGCGCACTGGCATAGGGCGTCGCAACCAGGCCGTCACAGCTCGCATAGCAGCGGTCGATGAGCACCAGCAGGTTCCGAAGCGGCGCTTCGTCGGCGGTCACGGCATGGAGCCCGGCGGAAAGGCGGCGCGCCGAAAGCCCGAGCGGATCGCGGACGCCTTGCGCCCCATCGACCTCGTATCCCAGATGATTGAGATGTATCAGCGTCCGGCCGTTGCGCTCGGCGTAGCTTTCGCCGGCTGACATCAGCCGCGCTAGGTCGTCCGGTGTGACGCTGCCGGATTCCACCTCGGTCCGCGCCGTGCAATGCACCGACGCGATCCGTCCCGCCGAAACCGACAAAGTGAAGCCGCCGACCGAAGTCCCGGCCGCCCGTTCCGCGTGGCTGATGACGCCACGCACCACCGATTCCGCTTCGTCGAGATCCGTCAAAACCCCGGCTTTCACGCCTTTCGAACGCTGAAGCCCAAGCCCGGCAAGCCGCAGCGTTGGCGTTGGCACGCCAACGGCGTATTCCGCGACGACGACCGCAGCCACGGTTTTGCTCGTGCCGATGTCGAGAAGTCCGAACGTTCGATAACTGCGCCGATCCGCCACGAATCTCTCCTTACCGCGCCGCCGATGCCAGCGACGCCGTTTCAGCGCCTGCCAGCGAAGCCGTCCGTGCGGATGCCGCCGGACGCATGGTGATGCGGCCCGGTGTACGAACATCGATGATCATGGCCGCGCCCGTCAGCGCGGGCTGGACCGAACGAGCGGTCGCGATTTCCTGCAGTCCTTCGATCTCGCGATCCGCCGCAAGCTCCAGTGCCGTTCCGTTTTTGAGTACGATCCGCCAGCGCCGTTCGGCGACGCGTTCGCCGTAGGCATACTGCTGTTCGATGCGCGGACAGAGACGCAACGCTGACAGCATCAGGCTTGCTTCCCCGTCGGCGCCTTCGCCGATCACTCGCGGCAAATTCCAGCCGCTGCCAGCTGCCGCTGGGCCAAGCACGCGCCCCGTCGGGTCGACGAGATAATTCGTTTCCGCCCGTGTCCAAATGAATGCCGGTGAGCGCTCGCGGATGACGACGTCAAGCGTGCCCGGATAGACGCGTGTCAGCTGCGCGCTGTCGACCCACGCGATTCTCTCGATGCGCTTCAGCGCGGCATCGGAATCGAACGCCGCGAACGTTTTGACGTTCGGCAGATCGAGCGCGTCGAAAACGTCGGAATCAGATGTGTAATGCTGGCCCGACAGATTGACCTGATCGATGCCGAAACCGGCCGCGATGACCAGATCGTTCGCCCTGCCGGAAATGTCGAGGGCCTTCAGCTTCTCTAAGGGAAGCGCCGACACGGCCGCGCCCATTGCCACCACCACGATTGCGACGAGTGATGGCATCGCCCAGCGCCAGCGCCGCCCACGCCGTGATCTCCGGAATCGGCGCTCGCCACGCGGAATTTGCAGTCGCAGGGCGGCTCGCCTTCCGACGGTCGTCGCAGCGCTCGATCCGCGCCCGTGCGTCGCAGTCCTGGCCTCCTGAGACGGCGCGACCCATTGAGCAGCATCCGGTTCCGGCGTTGGCGCATCGTGTGCAGCCCGCCACCAGAACCTTTGCTTGCTCTTCACCTGCTGCAACTCGCGTCCTCGACCATCCACCGGACGAGATCACCGAACGACCATCCGGCGTACCCCGCCAGCTCGGGCACGAGGGACGTCCCCGTCATGCCCGGCTGAGTATTGACCTCGAGGCAGATCAGCTCGCCCGTCCCGCCGGTCGTATCGTCGTAGCGGAAGTCCGCCCGCGACACGCCGCGACAGCCCAAAGCTTGATGCGCCCTTAACGTTAAGGAGCGGACTGAGTGGTAAACATCCGGTAAAAGTTGCGCAGGCAGCTCGTGCTTTGAGCCGCCCGGCGCGTATTTCGCCTCATAGTCGTAGAACGCCAGCCCCCGAAGCGGCACGATCTCAATGATATCGGTCACGAAATCGCCAATTACGGCGCAGGTGATCTCGCGTCCCGCGATATAGCGTTCGACCATCACGATCTCGTCCAGTGCCCCACCGGCCGCGATCGAATTGGGCGGCCGCTCGCTGCCTGGCGGCACGATCACGACGCCGACGCTCGACCCTTCGGTGACCGGCTTCACGACGTACGGCGCGGGCATCACATGTCCCCCCAGCGCCTCCTCACGGGTGACCAGCTTGGCTTCGGCAACCGGCAC
>JBEVLH010000057.1:0-7579 GCA_040509255.1 Hyphomicrobium sp.
CCCGCGTATCGGAAGGAGAACATCGATCGGTTGGCGAACGACGTCGAGACAAGCATGCTGGAGATCAATGCCGTGGCGCGTTCGCTGTACCTGAATTTCATTTCTCCCGCCTGCACGAGTCTAAATCAGAAATGACATGCGTCCGTTTTCCCTTCAATCGGCAGCATCTTCAAGGGATGTGAGGGCTTTTCTAAAAATCCCGAGCCGTGCTTGCGCCGTAAGGGCCACCAGCTCCCTGAGCAACTCCGCGATATCGAGCTTCAGATTTGCGCTGCTCAAAGGCGGTCCCCTCGAGGTCAATGACCACTGGGTCACCGAACTCGTCTAGCTCGGCTTCGCCCGTGAAAGCACTTCCTTGGTAAATGTCATTCTCCACTGAGCAATGGCACCAGCGGGAAGCGTCTTAATGGAGCGCTGGCTTCCGAAAGATGATCGCCGGAAAGCGCCCAAAGCGTCCGCATTGCGTGGGCAAGATGCGCTGCACCGACAGTAATGCTTTCAAAAATACACGGCCGCTCCAATCGTCGCGCACGTAGCGGCGCATGAACTCGTTGTCCACCACGCGGTAGCAGTCATAGGAATACTCGAAGGGCCATGCCTGATCCTCGAACCATTGCCGTGACTGAGGTTCGTCAGGATCGCGCGGCGGCTGAGCACATTGACCCGGCCCGGCCAATTGCGTTGCGGTGTTTTGGCCGATGCCAAATTTTGCGGCCAGTTGCTCAAGCCTGTAACAAATTCCGGAGTGCTGCCATCGGTAGACGATCACAGCGACGCCGCCCGATTTAAGTACTCGCCAAAGTTCCAGGATTGCCTGCCTCTGAAGCGCAACTGGCAATTGGTAAATCAGATGATTACAGGTAATCGCGTCAATGGACCCGTCTGCTATAGGCAGTTTCGTTGCATCGCCCAAAACGTATATGCCCTTATCACCGAGCTTTTGCTTAGCTTGGCGAAGACCTGTCATGGAAAGATCAATACAGATCCGCTTTTCGAAATTCTGCCCAAAGCTCAGAAGTTCGGGATGCGCTATCGGACCGCTTCCAACGTCAATGATGTATTCGCCGCCTTTCTGAAAATATTTGCTTAAACGAGTGATACATTCGCTCGTGTGTTCGTTCTGGACGCGTTTGCCAGAGGCAAGCGCATTGGTCTCTTTGAAACCACCGTTTGCATCCTGCGACCAGCCAAAGGAATCGTAGAATTCGATGATATTGGACGGCGTTGTCGGCTCAGGAATGTCGGGCATCAACATCGCGATATCGTCGACAACCCTGTACGCGCGGGCACCCCCAACAGTACGAAACACGTCGCCTTCCCGCCTAAGCGGATGGCCCGTAATTGGACACTGGAAAATTTGATCCGTGTGTACCATGGCAGTAAGTTACTGCGACAACGTGGCGCAAGTAATTAAGCTAAAGGAGGTACAAGGGTGACCGATAAGCTATGGGTGATCTTTATCGGGATAGCACTTTAAGGCTCAATTCCGTTTCGCCGTATATACTGGCGGGCGGTCAGGTGGGTGTCAGTGATGCGCCACTGAATACTGACTTCCTGCCGTCAGTCCCAGAGATTTATCGATTGCTGTCTTATTTGGTCGGTCAACTCAAACCGTACGGGTCGGCCCGGTTTCCTCTGCCGAATAGTGGCTATGACCATCGGTAACCGCTAGGCGCCACGTCATCGGCACGGACAGATACACGTCACAGCTTTGCTGTCGCCCGACAAGTTGAATAGCGCAAGCTCCTGGTCTTTGCGTGCATCTTACTACGGACGGATCATATCCGGTCCGATTTTGAGGAATGAATTCTGGATTGCGGCGTGCTCGGCTGGTTCCAGGCGGAAGGCGATTTGTCTGGGTCCGCGTTGGCGCCAAAAAATTGCGCTTCAAGCGATCAGCTTGAAAACGATATTGATCAATTAGGCCGCTATTTCTTCCAGAAGCATCGTTGCATATTATTAGTCTATAATTTTGATTGACTAAATATACAATCGCGCCCTAAGTCGGTCATCATCGACGTGCGAGGGGTTCGTCGAGGAAGTCTGGGGACCTTTTGGGGGAAGAAAACATGAAGAGTGCTAACGCCACTTAGATCGCGTTGAGATCGCAACAACGCTGACCAGCGCTTACACCAACTGCGCCGGCCTCGGCTTCAACGTCCAAGACCTTCGCAACGGGCGAAGTCGCTTGGACACTTCAACTCAGCAGGCAATGCACCCTTGCTCGGAACATCATTCCGGGCCGGATGAGCGTGCGTGTCCTGACTGCCAAACCGACCGATATCGAGGAGACCATATGCTAAGCAGAAGTGAGAAATTAGCAGCGTTTGCGCTTGGCCTGGCCACGCTGTCGGGGACAATCGAGCCTGTCAGGGCGGCCTCTTGGACCCCTCCCGGCGTCACGATGGGCGTTCCGCTCGGCGCTGCGTTCGCGCCGGGCCTATATGTTTCGAACATTAGCCATTACGGCGATGGGCCAGACAAGAATATCACAGCGGATGTCGCCGCCTTCACTTGGTCGACGGGAAGGCAATTCCTGGGGGCCTCCTATTCTTCCGTGCTCATCTTGGAGGGCCTGGAGATTCACAACAAGGTGGGACCCGCCGTCTACAGATCGGGGCTTTTCAGTCCATTGCTCATTCCCGCGAGCCTCTCGTGGAATTTGGGCCAAGGCTTTTTCTTCTCGCTCGGCGAAGGGATTTATTTCCCGTTCGACAGCGATGTCGCGGTAACGACGCCCCGGCAGACCAGCGGATGGGCCGCTGAAACGCGCGCCGCGGTGAGTTATATCAACGACGGCTGGACCATTACTGCCAACACGATCTTCGGCGCTACCACCGCAGACGCCGTCGATCGAAGGCAGCCGAATTACTTCAACGTCGATTGGAGCGTCGCGCACTCGTTCGGTAAATGGCAACTCGGCGTCGTCGGATATGGCGCATGGGATCTCGAAACGACAGAGACGAATGCCGCGATTGGCCCGGGCCATATCGCCGGCGTTGGCGGCCTGATCGGCTACGATCTTGGCGGCCCCAAGATTCTTCTCGAAGCCACGCGCGCGTTCGACCAGGGCGGAGCGTCGAACTATTCCAGGAATGACACACACGTCTGGGCTCGTGTGACCTTCCCGATTTGGAAGCCCGAAGTGGAGCAGTCCGCCTCGTTGAAATAGCGCTCTACGATTAGACCCACTGCTGGGGCCCGCGAACACGGGCCTCAGCAGCATACACAAGCGATCTGGGAGCGAATGCTAGCGGCGGCCTACTTCGGACGGTAGTCGGTGTGCTCGTAGAAGTAGCTGACAGCGGCCTCGGCGACTTCCTGATCCTGAACGGCAGTGCCGGAACTGATGCCGATGCCGCCCACGATCTCTTCCTTCACGACAACGGGCAGACCGCCGCCGATAACCGAGAAGTGGCCCCCGTTGGTGATGTGAATGCCGAACGTCGGCTGGCCGGGGACGCAGAGCTGATTGTAGACATGCGTGCCCTTGCGGGCGACGGCCGCGGTAAAGGCCTTATCGATCGCGATCGAGATGCTGCTGATCTTGCCGCCGTCCATGCGTTTGAAGTCGATGAGATGGCCTGACTCATCAGTAACCGCGATACACATATCGATACCGATATCCTTGGAGGCCCCGATGGCCCCATCAATGAGAACGGCGGCATCGGCCAGCGAGAGCCTTCGGACTTCAAGCATGCGTGAGACCTTCAAGCGGTTGAAAATGCGTGGCGAGAAACTTGTGAAGTTTCTCCAGATCGGCGCCCTGCAGGGCATCGTAGGGAGGATAAGGCTGACCGACGGGCACGCGGAGATAGGCCGCTGACGCCTTCATCACTGCGGCCAGCCCGTAGGACATCCAGCGCGACGGGTATGTCGCGAAGATCTGCTGCAGCTCTGTCGCGCGCGGAAGGTCGCCCTGCTGGTATGCATCGATGATGCGTCTGGCGATCTCGGATGCGGGAGGGGGAAGAGTGATCCCCGCGCCCCCGAGCTGCAGCGTAATCAAGAGCATCTGCATCGTCGTGAAATAATGTGCCAGCCCCGCATGCTGGATTTCGACGATCAGGCGCGAGACGCGCGCAAGATCGCGCGAGCTCTCCTTGATGAACTTGATGCAATCCAGCTTCGCGAGTTCGATCGTTGCCGGTATCGTGAGATCCGCCCCCGGACCCGCATTCAGATAAAGTACGATCGGGAGTGACGTCTCGCGTCCAATCGCTTCGAAATACCGGACCAGCTCCGAAGTGGTCGGCGCCCCGCCCGTCGGTTTCTGCGGCGCCAGGAGTTGAACGGCCTTTGCGCCATGCGTCTCCGCGAAATGCGCAAGTTCGATCGCGATTTTGAAAGAAGGATGAGAGATGCCGACAGCGACGGGCGCGCGTCCGTCAGTTGCATCGATCGTCGCGCGTATTAGATCAAGCCGTTCCTTGAACGACAGGAATTGGTATTCCTGAGCTTCCACCCCTGCCGCGATAACAAGAGCCGGATTACTCCGCGTGATTACCGCATCGACGCCCTTTTTCAGAGCGGCGTTGTCGACCTTCAATTTCGCGGTGAATGGAGTGAGCGGCGGCACGAGAATGCTGGGCCGAGAAAGTTCAAACTCAGGCATTCGATACCGTTCACCTCTGGATACCCGTGCGAAGCGCTGGCGGAATAACATCTGCATTGTCTTAAATCAATAGACTCTACAGATTTACTCGACTATCAAGACGCGTGCGTCGGCGGCTATCCTGAAGATCGGGTGCTGCCTCCAAAACAACGGCTTGCTGCAGGTTGAAATGACAACTGACACGATCGAGCGCGCGAAGCTTCACCGCGGCAGCGCGCCCTCGGCATTCCCCGACAGTCCCTTATCGCGCATTTCCGCGCAACCGATGATGATCGGTCTTTTTCTTCCCACGCAAACCGGAGGCTTCTCGCAATCCAATCTCGCCCGCGGGACGCGATGGGATTTCGAGTACAACAAGCAACTGACGCTTGCCGCAGAACGCTACGGTTTCGATTTCGTTTTCGGTCTTCAGCAGTGGGTGCAGAAAGGCGGCTTCGGCGGCAAGATCAAATATCGGGAGAATTTTCTCGATCCATTCATCTCGACGGTCGCGCTCGGCGCGCTGACGAAATCGCTGGTGACGATTTCGACCGTCCATATTCTTTACGGCAGTCTGCATCCGCTTTATCTCGCCAGATTTGCCGCGACCGCCGACCACATCATGGGCGGCAGGTTCGGCTTGAACATCGTCACAGGATACGATGCGAAAGAGCCGCTGATGTTCGGCATGAACCGCATCGATCACGACAAGCGGTATCAGCAGGCCGACGAGTTCACGTCGATCATGGAAGATCTTTGGGCGGGAGAGGAAAATCTCACGTTCGAAGGGGACTATTACAGTCTCGATGGCGCGTTCGTCTCGCCGCGCCCGCTATTCGGAAGGCCCATACTCGTCTCGGCAAGCGCCTCGCCCGCTGGATTTGCCTACGCTGCCGACCATGCCGACATCGTCTTTACATCGAGCCCCGCCGGCGCCGTCTTCGAGAATGCGATCGCCGCGCTTCCGGCTCACGTGAAGCAGATCAAGCAGGCCTACGCGAAGACCGGGCGCACGCCGAAGGTCATCATCTTTCCGCTCATCGTTTGCAAGAAGACGCGTGAAGAAGCCTACGCTTATCGGGATGCGATCGTTGCCAACGCCGACCTCGAGTCGATAGCGGCCTACACGAACCGCCACACCAAAGGCGACGCGCATGGCTGGCAGCAGCACGTTCCCGCCGATCGCGTGCTGGGCGGCCACATCCAGATCGTCGGCGACCCCGACGACGTCGCGAATGCCATTCTGCAGCTGCGCGAGGCGGGGCTCGATGGCATTCAGATCGGCTTCTACGATTATGGACCCGAACTCGATTTCTTCGCCGAAGCGGTGATTCCGCGGCTGGAACAGCTTGGGCTGCGAAAGGCACGATCATGAGTGGCGACCTCATTCTCAACGCCGCGGTGCTTGGCGTCGGAATGCATCTGGGAGCATGGCGTCATCGCCCCGAAAGTCCGACCTCCTACGTCGATATCGATTTCTATCGCGAAATCGCGCAACTGGCGGAACAGGGATGCCTGCACGCGATTTTTCTCGCCGATACGCTTGCGGTGAGCGAGGAGAATTTCGAGCGGCCGAATATCGGCGCCATGGACCCGACAACGATTCTCGGCGCGGTCGCGGCGGTAACGAAGAACGTCGGTCTCGTGGCGACAGCAACGACGTCATATAGCGAGCCGTACAACCTCGCGCGTCGCATCGCGACCCTCGACCATCTCAGTCGCGGGCGCGCTGCCTGGAACATCGTGACGACTTTCGTTCCGGACGTCGCCGCAAACTTCAGCAAGGCGCCGTTGCCGCCTCATGCGGAACGCTACGCGAGAGCGGAAGAGTTCGTCGATATCGTCACGGCGCTGTGGGACTCGTGGGAAGAAGATGCACTCGTAGGCGACAAGGCCTCCGGGCTGTTTGCCGATCGCAACCGCGTTCATGCCGTCAATCACGACGGGCGATTTTTCGCGGTCCGAGGGCCGAGCACGCTGCCGCGCTCTCCACAGGGCAGGCCCATTCTTTTTCAATCCGGTTCCTCCGAGCAGGGCCGGGCGTTCGCCGCTCGCGTCGCCGACGTCGTCTTTGCGGTGCAGAACACCCTTCCGGCCGCCATTGCATTCCGGCAAGACCTTCGTCAGCGCGCGGCAGCCTTCGGGCGCGATCCCGACCGCTTGAAGATAGTGCCCGGACTTCTTCCCGTGATCGGAGGGACCGAACAGGAAGCGCAACGGAGAAAGAAAGACCTCGATGAACTCGCCGGAGATGCCGAGCTTAGAAAGCTTTCCTTGCGCGTCGGCATTGCGGCTTCCGAACTCGATCTGGACAAGCCGCTTCCGATAGAGCGGATTAAAGAGAACGAGAAATTCAACGCTTCGCGCGGCTTCCAGGCCGCGGCGCTCGAGCTGGCGACTTCCGGCAACTTGACGGTGCGGGAGATCCTTTACCGAAACGGCGGCGGACATCCCCAAGTCGTCGGGACACCGGAACAGGTCGCCGAATTTATAGAGACCTGGCACGCGGCGGGAGCCGTCGATGGCTTCAACCTCATGATCGATGAATACCCCTCGGGTCTGCGCGCTTTCGTCGGTGAAGTCATACCGCTGCTGCGCAAGCGCGGTATCTTTCAAAGCGACTATCGGGGCAGAACACTTCGGGAAAATCTTGGGCTAGAGACGCGACATGATACGCTACAATCTCACGAACAACGTCGCTCGAATTACGCTTGATACGCCTGAGACCGGTAACAAGTTCACCTATCAATTGATGCTCGATTTCATCGCTGCCTTGAGGCGAGCGAAGAACAGCGGCGCGACGGTCCTCGTACTTGACGCAACGGGTGAGGATTTCTCTCTCGGGCGCGATCACGCAGAGAAAGTTCAGGACGTAAGCCGGCGGGATAATCTCAAGCTCATTATTGAGGCCAATGGTCTGTTGCGAAGCTTTCCCGGCGTAACGGTTGCCCTCGTTCATGGGCGATGCATGGCTTTCGCAAGCGG
>JBEVLH010000058.1:0-3270 GCA_040509255.1 Hyphomicrobium sp.
GTATCGACACCGGGAATGATCAACGGGCCATCGGCCGGAATATCTCCTGCGCGAGGAACCCCGCCCCAGAAGCGGGCGGAATATCCGAGCGCGCGATCGTTCGAGGCCGCGTAAAGCGTAACGCCCCGCGCGAAGTTCGTGATCTCGCGCGCAATGATGTTGAACTTGTCGCGATCGACATCCGGCGCGGCCAGGATCACCTGACTGATGACGACGCCTCTCGGAATTTTGGGCTTTAATCGTTCGAGCACGCGCAACAAAAGCTCATTGCCCATCGAGTGAGCGATCAGGCTGATGGATTTCGCGCCGCTCTTCTGAATGACCATGTCGAGGAATTCGGCGAGCCTCGGCTCGGCCTGCTCGACGCTGCCGTGATCATAGGTATAGCTCGCAACTTTGCCGCCGGACGGCCAGCTGTAAAGGAACGGCACGCCGTCGAAACCGAGGTCGTATGCGATTTGCGCCGTGCGATAGAGAGCGCAATCGAACGAGGTGTTGAAGCCATGAATGAAAACGAAGGCGTGGTCTTTGAAGGTCGATGATTTTGCCAGCTGCTCTTTCACCAACGCCAGCATCTGCGCTTCGGTCAGGCTTGTAATCTCCTGGACGGTGAAATGCTTATCGGGATCTTCCTTCTCGGCGTAGATCTTGATCTTGAAGTATGGAATTTCGATTTCGCGCGGCCGCTCGATGTGCGGGACTTCATGGCTGAAGGGCACCGTGATCAGCGCGCGTCCAAGCTGAAGCTTGTGGCCACGCTCCGAGCCGAACTGTAGCCGCGTGGGATCTGGCTCGATCTCGCGGTCGGTGCCGTAGAATACCGGGACGACTTTATACTTCTTCGACGGGTCGGTTTCGATGGCGGCGCGGGCGGCGGCGCTTGGCGCAGCAGGAGGCACCCCGGCCCCAATGGGCGGGGGTGGCGGCGGAGGGGGCGCCGCAGCGGTTGGCGCGGGCATTTCCATTGGCGCCGGGGCGCCCTGGGAGGATGCCGACGGAGGCGGTGGCGGAGCAGCACCGCCCGCGGCTCGCGATTGTTCTCCCGGAGCTTCCGGCTGGGCTTCCGGCGGCGCGCCGCCGCCGGCGGGCTCTTCGGCAGACTCGCTGCTGTCGGCGTCTTCGGAGGAGTCGCGGGGAGCAGCTGAACGTTTTTTCTTGTGATACGTGTATCGAGGCTTGCTCGGTTCGCCCTCCGTCACATCGTTTTGCGGCTTGTTCTCAGGTGGCGAGGCATCCGGCGCAGGTTGAGCAGGAGCCTCGGGAGCGGTTGCTTCAGGGGCCGGTGCGGGCGCTGGCGCGGTGGCGGGCCTTCCCTCCTCGATCGAGCGCGGCTGGTTTTCAGTGGTCTTGGCGATTTTCGGAGCATCCGAACAGGCGGCGACGAGACCGCTCGCGATAAGCGCAGCAAGACCAGCTTTGACGAGCGAGCCTGATCGGCGCCAGCCGTTGTTGACCTTAATCACGCTATCCTCCCCTAACGCGCCCGCCCGGACGCTACGGAGCTTGAGCTCCGCAAGCAAGCGGCTCTATGGCATGGAACTGTGACGGCCGAGAGCGGCGAAATCCCGGCTTGCACAGGAGCGCGTTTCCCGTCCAACGTCCTCGCTTTCGACGAACAGGATTCAACATCGCAGCCATGGCCGTAACAGCGCTCCCAGCAAACAAAATTCCGGTTGCCGATTACGTAGCAGGGATTGGCGATGGCGACCGGGCGCTGCTGGCGCGCGCGATAACTCTTGTGGAAAGCTCGAACCCCGAGCATGGACGGTTGGCGCAAAACGTCCTTCAGGAGCTGCTGCCAAAAACGGGGAGCGCGGTTCGCCTCGGTATCACCGGCGTGCCGGGCGTCGGAAAATCAACGACGATCGATCAGCTCGGCATGAACCTCATCGCGGAGGGCCACGCAGTGGCGGTGCTGGCGATCGATCCGACATCCAAGCGGTCGGGCGGATCGATCCTCGGTGACAAGACGCGCATGAGTTCGTTGGCGCAGGAAAAGAACGCATTCATCCGCCCGTCGCCGTCATCGGGCACGCTCGGCGGCGTGACGCGGCGGACGCGGGAGACGATGGCCCTGGTCGAAGCGGCGGGCTTTGACGTCGTGATCGTCGAGACCGTCGGCGTCGGGCAATCGGAAGTGGCCGTCGCCGATATGGTCGATTTCTTCCTCGTGCTGCTGTTGGCGGGTGGCGGGGACGACCTTCAAGGTATCAAGAAAGGCATCATCGAGCTTGCCGACATGATCGCCATCAACAAGGCCGACGGCGACAACATCAAACGCGCAGAGCGTGCGGCTGGCGACTACAAGAACGCGCTGCAGATATTCACGCCGCACGGCGCGACGTGGTTTCCACCCGTGCTGACCGTGTCGGGGCAGGAGAACCGTGGCCTGCGAGAGCTTTGGGCGAAGGTTCTCGAACATCGCAAGAGGATGTCAGAGACGGGCGAGTTCCAGGTGCGACGGCAAGCTCAAGCGGTGTCGTGGATGCGCGACATGCTCGAAGATCGGCTCATGGGTGCGCTCCGGGCCAATCCCGCGGTGGCTGCCGAGCTTCCGAAAATCGAAGCATCCGTGCGCGAGGGTACACTGCTGCCGACGCTCGCGGTCGAGCGCGTCATGGCGATGATGGGATTTTGACGACCTCGTACGCGTTCGCGCTCGATGGAGTTAGCGATCCCCGCCGAGGCAGCTTCGGTGCGCATTTTCCTATTGGACTGCGAGACGCGACTGGTTACCGGCGGGCGACCAGTCAGGCACGTTGTCGTGCTCGGACGCGATGGCTTCCAATCCCGGGATGTTCTTGAGGCGCAATCCGTGCGGGGGGGCCGCTTCGACCAAACCCAGCATCTCAAGCTGCATCAGCGCGAGTGCCAAGAGGTCGACGCTCAGTCCGAGAAAATCGGCGATGACACCGCAATCAACCGAGTCATCGATGAGTGTTGGATCGCCCCCTTCTTCCGCAGTCCGATGCGCCACGGCGACAAGGAAGGCCGCCAGGCGAACCTGCGGACGTTCGCGCGCGACGCTGGTCAAGGTCTCGCGGCGAAAAAGGAATTCGCGCTGCTGAGCATCGTCGAACCGTGACTTGTTATGAGGATCGTTCTCGATCAATTCGTCGACCTGATCGAGGTCGAAGCAGCGAACTCTCGTCTCGACGCTTGCCCGCGCGCTTGCCGCGTGGCGTTCAAGGAAGCCCATGCCAACGAGATCGCCGGCGAGCGCGTGTTCGATAATCTCGATCGTGAGGTCCGGCCGCGTCCGGTAAACGG
>JBEVLH010000059.1:0-2976 GCA_040509255.1 Hyphomicrobium sp.
GCCGCAGCAATTACGCTGTCTGGTTTCACGGAACCGCGTCCGGCATTCGTATTCTAAACTTTGAGATTGGTGCTCGGGGGTCACACGGCCCTTGATTTCGAGGGCCCTCGGTCGAGCTGCGCTGGAAAATGTCTGCGGCTCAGTTTGATATGGGCGTTCGGGCAAGTGCGTTTTCTGCAACGGTTTCAAATAAAAGGCGTAAGCAGCTACTGGCGTGACGCAAATGCCGCCTTATCTTGCCGAATACTTCAGACGCTGGGAACCGAGTTAGTCGGGCGAGATCGAATCGGCTAGATCGGATTAATACGGGGGATCCACTTGCTCGGTCGGGGCCGCGAGTGGAAGCAGGTGTAAGCAAATTGGCAAAGACGACTACAACATCATCGTCCAGCCGCGCTGCGATGTCGTTCCAACGCGGCACGTTGGCCGCCATCTTGGTTTTGGCTGCGTGCTTTTCGATTCCGGCCACAGCCGATGCGGAAACCCTGCTTGACGCATTGTCTGCGACTTACAATTACAGTCCGACCTTGGACACGGCGCGCGCTCAGCAGCGAGCACGCGACGAAGACATAGCACGTGCGAATTCCGGATACCGGCCAGACATCAACGCGTCAGCCAACATCGGCCGTGCGCGGACCGGCTCAGTTTTTCAGAGCGATCTTGGAAAAGATCATTCGGTCGGCTCCCCGCGTGGCTACGCGCTCGACCTGGTGCAGCCCTTGTTCACGGGCTTTCAGGTGACGAACGCGGTCAATGCCGCCGAGGCCAACGATCGTGCGGGACGAGAGATCCTGCGAAGCACGGAGCAGCAGGTCCTGCTCGACGCCGTCACCGCCTTCGGCGACGTGACGCGCGACCAGGCGATCGTCAAGCTCAACGAAAACAACTTGAAGTTCCTCGACGCCGAACTCAAGGCGCAGCGCGATCGCTTCTCGGTCGGCGAAGTCACGAAGACCGACGTTGCACAGTCGGAAGCCCGTCGCGCTCTAGGCCAGTCCGATCTCGATCAGGCCCGCGCCAATCTGAAGTCGAGCCGCGCGATCTTCGAGCAGGTCATCGGCCATCCGCCGTCCGGCTTGGTCGAAGCCAACCCGAACACCAAACTGGTGCCGCGCTCTCTGGAAGATGCCGTCGCCATCGGCACCAAGGAAAACCCGCAGATCGTGCAGTCGCTTTATTCGGAGCAGGCCGCGCGTTTCACGGTCGATCAAATTCGCGGCCAATTGCTGCCCCAGGCGCAGCTCGAGGCCAACTACACCGATCAATACGACCCGTCCGAAGGTATCGACGAAGGAACGTCGGCTTCTATCGTCGGCCGAGTGAACGTTCCCCTCTATGCTCAGGGCGGTGAAGTCTTTGCTCAGGTCCGTCAAGCCAAGCATAACCACATCGCTGCGCTCCAGCAGATCGAGGTGGCGCGCTCGGCGTCGCAGTCGCAGGTCGTTCAGGCTTGGTCGCAGCTGGTTGGCTTCAAGGCTCAGGCGGCGTCCGACCGGGCATCGATCGTGGCGAACACCACGGCCTTGAATGGTGTCCGCGAAGAAGAACGCGTCGGTCAGCGCACGGTTCTCGACGTTTTGAACGCGCAGCAGGAATTGCTGCAGTCACAAGTCAACCTCGAGACCACGAAGCGTAACATTCTGGTCGCGTCTTATACGCTGGTGTCGGCAATCGGACGGCTCAGCGTTTCCGAAGTCGGTGCCGCGACGGCGGTCTACAATCCGGACGTCCATTACCAGGAAGTCCGCAACAAGTGGTGGGGCATCGACATCACCCACGACGACGGCCGCCAGGAACACATCGACGTAACCCCGGTTAAATGAGCCGCTGACAGACTTTCGTCGTTCCGCGGCTGGATTTTCGCCATGCGGATCCCTAAAATCAGCGTCCTGACGCCGCCTTGAGAGTGCCGCTCTCCGGGGATAACCTGTCCTGATGTCGTTGCGGATTTTCCGCAACCTGCCACCATACCGCTAGTTGAATGGTTGTGCTGATTCCAGATAATGGCTCCGCCGCCGACGGTCCGGTGGAATCGCGTACGCCCAGTCGCGGGCGCCGAGTTGCCAGAAGGTAGGGTATGTCGAGACTAGAATCCAACGCCGAACCGAGCATGGAAGAGATCCTTGCCTCGATCCGCAAGATTATCGCGGAGGATTCATCGGGCGTTCGATCGCACGCGCCGCCGCCCCGGCCCGGCACGCCATATTCGCCCGCGCCAAGGCCATCCACGCCGACGTCTGCGGCCCCTGGGCCGGTCGCACCCCGTAGCGGTTTCATGTCGCGGGAAGCTTTTCTGAAATCGTCCCAGCCGGTCGAACCCGAACCGGTGAAGGATGTCCCGGCCGCGCCGGCAACAGTTCGTTCCCCGACCTCCGAGAATAACGGCGTATCAGCAGCGTCGCGCTTGCGGCTGCGCGAGGACATTTCGCGGGACGCTCCAAAGCCGATTTCTGAAAAGCCGCGCGCGTGGGACGAAAGTCGAACCGCAAGCCCCATCACTCCCGCTCCGTCCGTGGCGAACGGCGCAGCGCGGCCGCAGGCACCCGAACCGCAGAAGGCGCGCGACGACATTTCTAGCAAGTCCTCAACACTTGAAGCCGAAACGGTCGAAGTCGAGCCGATCGACGATGCGTCCCTGCCGATCAATGCCGACGCGCGATCGATTGGAACCGCCAAGCTCGAGCCTGTCGCTGAAAGCGATACTGCCCGCATCGAGGCCCAGCTGACGGAACTGTTGAGCGACGATTTGAACGCGCTTCGTCAGGGCCGCAGCACGTCGACTTCAGGCGCGCAGGCCGAGGACGAAAAAGCCAGGGTCGAAGAACCGGAATCCCGGACGACCGAAACCTCGCCCCCTGCGTCAGCGCCAGCCAACGCAAGCGCCGCGTCCGAAAGCAGCGACCCCTTTGCGTTTGACTTAGGCCCGTCGCCATTCGCCGCGAAGCCGGAACCTCTGGCCCCCGCGCCTTCGACCAA
>JBEVLH010000060.1:0-6072 GCA_040509255.1 Hyphomicrobium sp.
TCGTAATAGAAGCCGTTGTCGATGACCGGACCGATGGTGACTTGAGTGCCGGGCCAGATCGATTGGACGGCTTCGGCGAGCACGTGCGCAGCGTCGTGACGGATCAGCTCAAGGGCTGCCGGGTCGGTGCGCGAGACGAAGTTGATCGAGGCGTCCTGAGTGATCGGGTCGGCGAGGTCGGCCAGCGCGCCATTCAGCTGCATGGCGACCGTGCGCTTGGCGAGAGACGGAGAGATCGACTTGGCGATGTCGAGGCCCGTGGTCCCCGATTGGACTTGGCGTTGCTTGCCGTCCGGGAACGTAATGGTGACGTCGGTCATCGCGATCTCCTGTGCTCACTCGCCGCCAACGGGCGCGGCGTAAGACGATTTGAGGCGCGTAATTGGGCGGCGCGGGCGGTCAAGTCAAGATGGTTTAGGGAGCGTTGGCCGGGGGAAAACCGTCGAAACGGGGGCGATTGTTAAAATTTTACGGAATTTGAGGCGGGGCCGTTACCAAGGCCGTGCGATTGTTGCCGCCTCAAGGGGAAATGCCATCGTGACAGCGCCAAGACTTCTCATCCGCAAACGTGTGCAGCTCATTCAGGGCCGGATGCGGCCCTGCTGTTTCGTGCAGGCAATGGTCGACGACGACGTTCGAGCCGTGCTCGAGCAGCACTTCCTCGTCGAGAACCTGTTTCGCCGAAGCTCTTACGCGTCGGTTTGGCCCGAAGGCACGCTCAAGATCCCGGCCGCGATCGCACCCGCCGTCTCGGCCCTTCTGAAAAACGATGCCTGCCCCGAGATCTCGGTCAAGACGATGCTCGCCGGACAGATGCATCAGGCTGCGACCGTCTGGGAAATGATGAGCTTCGAACTGATCGCCAAGATCGCATTCGATAACTTGGTGGAGATGATCTCGGCAGTCAGAGAACTTGATCGAGATGTCTTCTACGGAGGTATTTCGGCTCCAGGTGCCGAACTCGCCTTGCCGTCGACGGAACCCCCCGACCTGACCTCGGCGAGACACCAGGCAACGGCCGCCTAGGCCATCATCGCCAGCGGCCGTAACGCCAGGGCTGGAACGTGTGCCTGACGTTGCGGATGTCCGGGACCGGATCGACGCCGTGCGTGCCGCCCGGTCCACAGCGGACAAAGCGGGAGGCTGTCAGCCAAAACCCTCGCCACGCCCCATTCAGCTCAATGGCCTGAAGGCCGTAGTCCGAACACGTCGGCCAATGACGGCACTGGCTACCGATCAACCACTTGAACGTGTGGCGATAGACGTGGATCGGCGCTTTAAGCAGCGTTTTTGCGAGCCGGGAACTCATAATCCCAGCAGAGCGCATTTCGGCGGCCCGATGCAAGACCGACGGGAGCGCCACGCCTAAGGCGTCGGCGTTGCCGGCGCCGCGGGCGCACCCGCCTTCGCCGTTTCTAAGTCCTTTTGCAATCCGGCGATCTGCGCCTTCAGGCTGTCGATCTCGCCGCGGAGGGCGGTAGCAGCGGATTCCGCGTCGGCCTTCGCCTTGTTGGCGGCGTCGAGGTCAGCCCGGACCTTGTTGGTTGCGTCATCGGCGGCGGCGAGCTTTGCCTTCAACTCCTCGGCGGCGGCCGTCAGCTTTGCCCTCAGATCGGTGTTATCTTTGGTGAGGCCGTTGGCTTTGTTGTCGAGTTCCGAAACCTTGGCCATGGCAGTCGAGACATCGGCCTTGCCTTCATCGACCTGGCGCTGGGCGTCGGCGTACGCTGACTTCAGCCTGTCGATTTCATCCTGGGAAGATTTTCTGACTTCGGCGGCGTCGTCGACGGCCTTGCGCAAAGAGGCGACCTCGCCGCGCATGGCGGAAAGCTCGCCATCGGCTGAGGATTTCTGCTGCCAGCCGTAAATGGCGACGATCGCCAAAATCGCGATCGCGATCCACTTGAGTGCGCTGGTCGACGAAACAGCACTATCTCCGCGCGCGCCGCTGTCGTTATCCTGCACAGACATGTAGATCTCCCAGTTATGCTCTAAGTTCGGTTTTTTTTGCAGCCCAGCCCGCATCACTTCCCGATGCGAAACTACGCCGTGTCGGTCATCTTTTTTTGACTGGTAAGCCAAGCGTCGAAGCAATTCTCTACTCGCAGTCCTGCCCCCACCGAAAGCCCCTCCGGCAAGTCGGCGAAGAAAGTTGCCGTCGAGTTGTCGAATAGCTCGTGCCGATTGGGGAGGCCCGCTAGCGCCCATAGAGCACGGCTCGGCCGTGGTCGTCGATTGGCTGATGAGACGTCGCGGGGTAATCCCGCGGAAAAGTTGCGGTAAAGGTTAGCGGACGGTCTGCAGGGCTTCGCCGGTCCGGGCCTCGGCATCGGCGAGCGCCTTTTCAACGGCATCGAACACAAGGAGGGTAGATGCGTGTCGGGCCTTATAATTCCGAACGGGTTCAAGGACGGCCAGGTCGGACCAGCGGCCGGTGGGCGGCGGACCACCCTCCTTCAGCATGGCGCGCATCTCCTGCCCGATGCCGCGGAGCTCCTCGGGCGTCGAGCCGACGATCTCGCGGCCCAAGACCGATGCCGACGCCTGCCCGAGAAGGCAGGCCTTGACCGACTGCCCGAAATCGCTCACCCGTCCGCCCTCGAGCTTTACGTCGACCGTGACCGTCGAGCCGCACAGCTTGGAATGGCCGGTGGCCGTGCCATCGGGTTCCACCAGCCGGTTGGTATGGGAGATCGCGCCCGCGAGTTCGAGGATGCGCGTGTTGTAGATCTCATCGAGATTGGCCATGGCGGTGATTGCGTTTTCAGGTCCAGTAAGCCGGGCCATGTCGGCCCCTCGTCCCAACGTTCCGGTCGCCGTATATATGATGTGACGCTAGTAAATGCGAGAGACCACGGATTTGGAAACAACACGGGGACTTCAGGCGGGCGCCACTCGGCGTGACGTATGCGTTTTTCGCAGCGGAGCTTTGTCATGACCACGCCAGACCCGACCGCCGAGACGATCGAGACGACGCTTTCGTTCGACCCCCGATTTGGCCCGGACGGCCTGATCCCAGCGATCGTCACAGACCACCGCTCGGGCGATGTCCTGATGTTCGCGCACATGAATAAGGACGCGCTCAGGGCGACGATCGATAGCGGCTTTGCGCATTTCTGGAGCCGGTCGCGGGCGAAGCTTTGGAAGAAGGGCGAGGAAAGTGGCAATCTCCTGCAGGTCATCGAACTGCGGACCGATTGCGATCAGGACGTCATTTGGATCCGGGCCGAGGTTCAGGGCGATGGCGTGGCCTGCCATACCGGAGCGCGCTCATGCTTCTATCGCCGGGTTGCTGATGCCACTGCCTCTAACGGGCCCGTCCTCGAATTCGCCGACCTGTCGGCAGAAAAAAAATAACTCCGCGCGCTCTCGCCTTCCCTCGGACCAGCGGCCTTTGCCTTGTTTGCGTTTAGACCTTGCTCACCAGTTGGTAGGGGGACCTTAATTCGGCAGGCTTAGCCTAAAGCCGAGAATGCCGCTCCGAAGTTGAGTGGCGCGGGTACCTATCGGGAGTGCCAGCTTGCTTGGCAAATCCAGCATCAGGGTCGGACTAGCGCTCGGCGGTGGCGCGGCGCGCGGCTGGGCCCACATCGGCGTCCTGCGCGCACTCGAACGCGCCGGCATCAAGCCGGATATCATCGCCGGAACGTCGATCGGTGCGGTCGTCGGCGGCTGCTATGCGGCTTCCCATCTCGACAATCTTGAGCGCTGGGCCCGCGAGCTGACACCCAAGCGCATCTTCGGCTATCTCGATTTCAATTTCGCCGGCACCGGCCTGATCAGCGGGCAACGGCTATGCGATCGCCTCGAGCAGCATCTGGGCGACCGCAACATCGAAGATCTCGATACGCGCTTCACCGCTGTGGCGACCGAGATCGGCACAGGACACGAGCATTGGCTGTCACGCGGACGGCTGGTTGAGGCGGTGCGCGCTTCCTATGCCCTCCCCGGCGTTTTCAAACCAGTCAAAGTCAACGGCCGCTGGCTCTTCGACGGCGCCCTGGTCAATCCGATTCCGGTCTCCGTCTGCCGGGCGCTTGGCGCGCGCTACGTGATCGCGGTCAATTTGAATTTCGACATTCTCGGACGCGGCAGCGTCATCTCGACACCCGAAGCCATGCTGACCGAAGCAGACGAGCAACTGCGTCTCGCGGCAGCTGCGGAAGGTGAAGGCAAACGTGGCGTGCGGGCGCTCCTTCAGCGTCAGATTCTGGGCAAGGGCGATGGTGCGCCGGGCATTTCCACCGTCATGGTCGACGCGCTCAATATCGTGCAGGACCGGATTGCACGGTCGCGCCTAGCGGGCGATCCGCCCGACGCCATCATCTCGCCGCGGCTACAGGATGTCGGCCTCTTCGATTTCCATCGTGCCGAGGAAGCGATTGAGCGCGGTGTCCAGGCTGTCGAGCGTCAGCTCGACGACATGGTTCGCGAAATCGAGACGCGCGATCCAAGACGCGGACGCGAAATCGATCGCTCGCCTAACCACGCGTCGGGATCGAAAGCGGATTATCAGCCAGTCGCCAAGTAATCGCGCATCGCGGTGACTTCGAGTTCGACCTCGGCGGTGTGATACTTCACGACGTCCCCAATCGAAATGATGCCGACGAGTTCGTCGTCTTCGATGACCGGAAGATGGCGGAAACGCCCCTTGGTCATAATCTCCATGATCTCGTCGAGTGTGCAGTCGCGCGTGCATGAGATGACGTTGTGGGTCATGCCGTCTCGCACCGGCATCGATAGGGCATTGGCGCCGTGTTCGGCGATCAACCGGATGATGTCTCGCTCGGAAATGATACCGACGACCTTGCCGCCTTCGAGGATCACGACTGCGCCGATCTTGCGGCTGGCGAGACGTAGGGTGATTTCGTGAACGGTCTCATTCGGCGACGCCGTCATGACGCCACGGGCCTTCGATTTTAAAATCTGCGCGATAATCATAGGCTCAGCCTCCGTTCTCGGAACGGCGTGCCGAACTGAAGTCGTGGCGGTATGCCTGCGCGCTACCCCGCCGCCCGCAAGCTTGCCCGGTCTTCTGCCGGCATTCCGCTGCGTTTCTCACCCAATTCAAGTCCGCTCTAACGGCGGAATAAAACGAACGCTGAGGGAATTCCGTTCCGAAAGCAAGCGCTCAATCGGTTTCGTGCATTGATGGCAAATCATTTTGCGCTGCGGGATTATCTGAACGGTCAAATAAACCGAACGCCAAAAGTCCGAATAGATAGCCGCCGATGTGAGCTTCCCATGCGATAGCCCCACTCTCTCCGAGTTTTCCAAAGCCGACGATCGCAAGCAAATTGATGGCGAGGAAGACGATGGAGGCCAGTACGATCCGGCGATCGCGTAACGCGCCTTTGACGGTTATTGCGGGAATCGCAGCGGGCTGATGGCGGAGCAGATAACCCTCGCCCCGATCGATGGCACTGAAGAGGAAACGCATCACGCCGCCCATCATCGCCGACACCGCTGCCGACGCCCCGATGACCGGCGCCGCAAGACCAGGGTTGAACGCGAGAAACGTCAGCGCTCCAGCGATGCCACCCGCGACTGCGAAGCTGATGAACCGCGCGGCGCCCATGCGGGCTCCGAGCACAGAGCCGAACGCGAGCAGCCAGAGACCATTGAACGCCAAGTGAGTGATGTCGGCATGTACGGTCATGTATGAGACGAACGACGTGACGTCGGCCCAGCCGCTGCCGGGGAGATCAGCCGACATCCCCGTATAGCGCGCCGGAATGAACGCCAGTGCCAAAACCCACCACGTGTAATCCTCCGGCGAGAGCGTCGCCAAAGCGGCATGAACTGCGATGAGGACGGCAAGAATTGCCAGCACCGGCCCCGGCACATTGAAGATCGGTTCTCTGCTCACATCGTCGTCCCAATCTGAGGCGCACCGTCCAGGCGGGCCGGATGACAGTTGTTAACGGTTCGGAATAGGCCGAGCAACAGCGCTCAGGTGCAAGACCGGGCATGGCGAGACGGCGCTGGCACGAACGATGCTCCTTATGCGGTGTGGAGGTGCCGTGGCGTTCAGGCATGCACCGAAATGGCACGGCTCAGCCCCACGGCGAG
>JBEVLH010000061.1:0-4197 GCA_040509255.1 Hyphomicrobium sp.
CTTGAAGCGGGCATGGTTGGCGTCAACGAAGGCGTGTTCTCGAACGAGGTCGCGCCGTTCGGCGGCGTCAAGCAATCGGGCCTGGGGCGCGAAGGCGCTGATGAAGGCCTGAACGAATACCTCGAGACGAAAATGATCTGTCTGGGCGGCATGAGCGCCTAGCAGTCAAGTTTCGGCGGAGCAATCGGCGTATTGCTCCGTCGGCACACCCTGAACGCCGCGCTTGCTCTTGAACCCGTGAAGGATCTTCCATGGCTACCTCCGCCGAGCTTCAGGCCCGACGCGTCGCTGCCGTCCCAAGGGGCGTCGGAAACGTGACGCAGATCTTCGCGAAGACCGCGAAGAATGCCGAGATCTGGAGTGAGGACGGCAAGCGCTATATCGATTTCGGCGCAGGCATCGCAGTCGTCAACACCGGCCATCAGCATCCGCGCATCGTCGCGGCGATCCAGGAGCAGCTCAAAGCGTTCAGCCACGTCTGCTTCCAGGTGACACCGTATGAAAACTACGTCAGCCTCGCCGAGCGCCTGAACGCCATCGCGCCTGTTCCCGGTCCGGCGAAGACCATGCTGGTTTCGACCGGCGCCGAAGCGGTCGAGAACGCAGTGAAGGTGGCGCGGGCGTTTACCGGACGCCCCGGCATCATCTCGTTCGGCGGCGGCTTCCACGGCCGCACGCACATGGGCATGGCGCTGACGGGCAAGGTCGTGCCGTACAAGAAGGGCTTCGGCCCCTTCCCGTCCGACGTCTACAATGTCGAGTTTCCGAACCCCTATCACGGCGTCAGCACCGAGCAGAGCCTGAAGAGTTTGAAGTCGCTGTTCAAGCATACCGCCGATCCGTCCAGCATCGCCGGCATCATCATCGAACCGATCCAGGGCGAAGGCGGCTTCAACATCGTGCCGAAGGACTTCATGGTTGCGCTGCGTAAGCTGTGCGACGACAACGGCATCCTTCTCATCGCGGATGAAATCCAGACCGGCTTCGCGCGGACCGGCAAGCTGTTCGCGATGGAGCACTTCGGCGTCAAGGCCGACATCGTGACGATGGCGAAGGGTCTCGCGGGCGGTATGCCGCTTTCCGCCATCGTCGGCCGCGCCGACGTGATGGATGCTTCGAACCCGGGCGGCCTCGGCGGCACTTATGCCGGCAATCCGGTGGCCTGCGCAGCCGCGCATGCTGTGCTGGACGTGATCGCGGACGAGAAACTGTGTGATCGCTCCAATGCCATCGGCAAGATCATCATGGATCGCTGCTCGGCGCTCCAGGAGAACTCGAACCTCAACTGCATCGGCGACGTGCGCGGTCTCGGCGCGATGTGCGCCGTGGAACTCGTGAAAGACACGGCGAGCGGCGAACCTGCTCCGGAATTGACGGGCGCGCTACTCAAGGCCGCGAGCGAGCGCGGGTTGATCCTGCTGTCGTGCGGTACATATGGCAACGTCATCCGCTTCCTTGTTCCGCTGACCGCGAGCGACGAACTCGTGCGCGAAGGCATGGACGTCTTCGAAGCCGCGCTGACCGACGCCGTCGCAAAGGTGGCTTGAAACTCTG
Source organism: Hyphomicrobium sp. (assembly GCA_040509255.1). Taxonomy (GTDB): domain Bacteria; phylum Pseudomonadota; class Alphaproteobacteria; order Rhizobiales; family Hyphomicrobiaceae; genus Hyphomicrobium_B. Next base: position 1,555 of record JBEVLH010000061.1, read on the forward strand.
AACTCGCTCTCGCCGGTCCGCTTCCGAGGGAGCGGCGCGGCCAACAAGGGACCCGCCCGATGAACGTCCAGATCAAACCGAACGACCTCGCATCCTTCTGGATGCCGTTCACCGCGAACGCGCAGTTCAAGGCGAACCCGCGGCTGTTCGTCGGCGCCAAGGACATGCATTACGTAACCAACGACGGCCGGAAGGTGCTGGACGGCACGTCGGGTCTCTGGTGCGTCAACGCTGGCCACTGCCGGCCGAAGATCGTCGACGCCATCAAATCTCAGGTCGAGACGCTGGACTTCGCCGGCACCTTCCAGATGGGCCACACGCGGGCTTTCGAAGCGGCAAGCCGGTTGACGGCAATCGCGCCCAAAGGCTTCGAGCATGTGTTCTTCACCAACTCAGGTTCGGAGTCGGTCGAGACGGCGCTGAAGATGGCGATCGCCTATCACCGCGCCAAAGGCAACGCCACGAAGGTCCGTCTGATCGGGCGTGAGCGCGGCTATCACGGGGTCAACTTCGGCGGCATGTCGGTCGGCGGCATCGGCCCGAACCGCAAGATGTTCGGCGCGCTCGTGGCTGGCGTCGATCATCTGCGGCACACGCACGATCTGGCGAAGAACGCGTTCACGCGCGGCGAGCCGGAGCATGGCGCCGAGCTAGCCGACGATCTTGAACGTCTCGTGGCTTTGCATGACGCTTCGACCATCGCAGCCGTCATCGTCGAGCCGGTCGCGTGCTCGACCGGGGTGCTGATCCCGCCGAAGGGATACCTGAAGCGCCTCGAAGCGATCGCGAAAAAGCACGACATTCTGCTCATCGCCGACGAAGTCATCACGGCATTCGGCCGCCTCGGCGTACCGTTCGGCTCCGACTACTTCGGCATCTCGCCCGACATCATCACCACCGCCAAGGGCGTGACGAACGGCACGATCCCGATGGGCGCCGTGTTCGTCAAATCGCACATCCATGATGCCTTCATGAACGGGCCGGAATGGATGATCGACTTCTTCCACGGCTATACCTACTCGGGCCATCCCGTCGCGGCGGCGGCTGCCATCGGCACGCTCGACACCTATGCGGACGAAGGCCTGCTGACGCGAGCAGCAGAGATCGCTCCCTATTGGGAAGAGCGCATGCACGCGTTGAAAGAGCTGCCGCACGTGATCGATGTTCGCAACATCGGTCTCATCGGCGCTGTCGAGTTCGCGCCGGATCCGGCGCAGCCCGCGAAACGGGCTTACGAGAGGTTCGTCAAGGCGTTCGAGGCAGGCATTCTCGTTCGTCAGACGGGTGACATCATTGCGCTGTCGCCGCCGCTCGTCATTTCGAAATCCGAGATCGACGAGTTGTTCGATACCTTCACGAAGGTACTGAAGACCACGAATTAATGACACCTCTCCCCCTTGGGAGAGGCAGGCGCGGGAGCGCCGGTGAGGGGACCTGAAATTCGCAGTGCGACCCGTCCACCCCTCACCCCGACACTCTCCCCTAGGGGAGAGGGGGTACTGCCAGCAAAAAGAGAAACGAGTATTCGCCACATGCACATGATCGAGAACGCCATCGACGGACGCCGCGCGGCGGTTCACGCAGGTCGCACGCAGCCCGTGTTCAATCCGGCGACGGGCGAAGAGGTGGCGCGTTTGCCGTTGTCGAGCGTCGAGGATCTCAACATCGCCGTCGCCGCAGCCAAGAAAGCCGCCGTGTCGTGGGGCACGACGCCGCCGATGAAGCGCGTGCGGCCGTTCTTCAAGTTCAAGGAGCTTCTGGAGAAGAACGCCGACGAAATCGCGCGGACGATTTCGCGCGAGCATGGCAAGACGCACGCGGATGCGCTCGGCGAACTGGCGCGCGGCATCGACGTCGTCGATTTCGCATGCGGAATTCCGCATCTTCTAAAGGGCGAGTTCAGCCGCAACGTCGGCCCGGATATCGATAGCTGGTCGGACCGGCAGCCGCTTGGCGTCGTTGCGGGCATCACGCCCTTCAACTTCCCGGCCATGGTGCCGATGTGGATGTTTCCCGTCGCGATCGCGTGCGGCAACGCCTTCATCCTGAAGCCATCGGAGCGCGATCCGTCGGCGCCGATGTTGATCTGGGAGTTGTTCCAGCAGGCTGGCCTGCCGCCCGGCGTGTTCAACGTCGTGCATGGCGACAAGACAATCGTCGACGGCATCCTCGATCATCCGGATATTGCGGCGGTGTCGTTCGTCGGCTCGACGCCGGTGGCGCAATACATCTACGGGCGGGGCACCGCGAACGGAAAGCGCGTGCAGGCGCTCGGCGGCGCGAAGAACCACATGATCGTCATGCCCGACGCCGACATGGACCAGGCCGTCGATGCGCTAATGGGCGCAGGCTATGGTTCGGCGGGCGAGCGCTGCATGGCGATCTCCGTTGCGGTGCCGGTCGGCGAGAAGACAGCGGACAAGCTCGTCGAGGCGCTGGCGCCGCGCGTGCGCTCACTCAAGGTCGGCCCGGCGAGCGACCCGGAGTCCGAGATGGGTCCGGTCGTGACAGCCGACGCCAAGCGCAAGATCACTTCGCTCATCGACAAGGGTGTCGCGGAAGGCGCGAAGCTCGTCGTCGACGGGCGCGGGTTGACGCTGCAGGGTTACGAGAACGGCTATTTCCTGGGCGGCTCGCTGTTCG